>JASHOE010000316.1 GCA_030041275.1 Streptosporangiaceae bacterium | reverse complement strand
GCCTGCCGAGCTCGTGCTGCTCGCCTTGTCGGCGCTGGTCATCGGCGTGGTTGGCGCGCTGCTCCCGGCGAGCTGGGCGGCCCGGTCCCGGACCGCGGCGGCGCTGCGGGCAGAGTGACGAACTGTCGGCCGGGTGGCCTCAGCCAGCCGCCTGGCTGAGCCGGAAGTCATGCGTTAGCGAGTACCAGGGCCGGCCGGCCGGAACCCCGTCCGGCGCGGGTCCGCTGCCTGGCTCGTGCCGTTCAAAGGTGCGCACCAGGCTGGACTTGACCGCGAACACCGCGTCGCTGGTCAGGTACTTGCTCTCGGCGTCGAAAATGTGCGTCGCGACGCTCTGATAGCCAGGCGCGCTGACGATCACGTGGATGTGCGCCGGCCGCCACGGGTGCCTGCCGGTGCGGGCAAGGAGGCCGCCAACGGGCCCGTCATCGGGGATCGGGTAATCGGTCGGCCGGACGCCGAGAAACGCGAAGCTGCCATCTGCACGGGTGCGGAAGACGCCGCGCAGGTTGCCGGGTGGCGAGTCTGGGTCCTGCACTGCGTAGTGCATGTCATCGGCGTTCTGCCACACGTCCAGCGTCGCGCCCGCGATGGGATTGCCGTCGGTATCGGTGACGAGGCCGGTGTAGGCGGTGAATTCGCCGGACGGCTGCTCGACGATCGACGCGCCGTACTCCCGCTGCGGGCTGTTCGGCACGTAGAACGGGCCAAGGACGGTGGACTCGGTGGCAAATCCGGCCGCGCCCGAGCTGGTCGACTCGGCAAGCAGGTCGACCAGCATCGACACGCCAAGCGTGTCGGATAGCAGGATGAACTCCTGCCGTTGGTCGGTCGACATCTGCCCGGTCGCAGTCAGGAATCCGATCGCGGCCAGCCACTCGTCCCTGGTCAGCCGCACCTCAGTGACGAATCCGTGCAGGTGCCTGATGAGCGAGGTCATGACCTCGCGCAGCCGCGGGTCGGGGGTCAGCTGCAGGCGTTCGGTCACCGCCGCGGTGAGCTCGACGGGGGTCATGGGCTCCATGGATCCCGATTGTGCCAGTGCGGCGCTGGCACCGAACACGACCCGCTCCGAGCCAGTCTGGGGTGGACAGCGAGCCCGTTACCGCCCGAGAAGACGGTGACCGCTGGCGCGCTGGTCTGGACCTGCGCCCGCCGACGTTGGCAGGATGCTTGCACGACGCGAACTACCGGAGGCTAGAGCGATGGGCGGACTGCAGATCGAGGTGGACCCGGCCGAGGTCGGTTTCGACTCCGGACGACTGGACCGGCTCGACCGGCACTTCGCCGGGTACGTGGACGAGGGCAAGCTGGCGGGCTGGCTGCTCACCGTCGCCCGGCACGGCAAGCTCGCGCACGTGTCCAGTAATGGCCAGCGGGACATCGAGGCTGGCCTGCCGGTGGAGGCAGACACGCTGTGGCGGATCTACTCCATGACCAAGCCGATCACGTCGGTCGCCGCGATGATGCTGTTCGAGGAGGGCGGCTTCGAGCTGACCGACCCGCTGTCCAAGTACATCCCGTCGTTCCGCGACGTGCGGGTGTTCGCGGGCGGCAGTGACATCAACTACCGGACGGTGGCGGCGACCGAGCCGATCCGGATCTGGCACCTGCTCAGCCACACCTCAGGGCTGACCTACGGCTTCATGCGCAACCACCCGGTTGACGCCATCTACCGGGCGAGCGGCTTTGAGTGGGGCTCACCGCGGGGCGCGGACCTGGCGGCGATCTGTGACATCTTTGCGTCGCTGCCGCTGCTGTTCCAGCCCGGCAGCGAGTGGAGCTATTCGGTCGCGACCGATGTGCTTGGCCGGGTCGTCGAGGTCGTGTCCGGCCAGAGCCTGGACGAGTTCTTCGCGGAGCGGATCTTCAGGCCGCTTGGCATGACCGACACCGCGTTCTGGGCTGGACCGGAGGATGCGTCTCGGCTGGCCGTGCTGTACAACCGCAGCCCGCACGACGGTTCGCTGGCGCGCCTCGACTCGATGGGCAAGGGCGCGCTGCGTGAGCCCGCCTACCTCAGCGGCGGTGGCGGGCTGGTTTCCACCGCTGCCGACTATCACCGGTTCACTCAGATGCTGCTGCACCGGCCCGACAGCCCCGCGGGCGAGCTCGACGGCGTACGCCTGCTCAGCCCGCGCACGGTGGCGTACATGGCCACCAACCACCTGCCCGGTGGCGTCGATCTGGCCACGTTCGGCCGGCCGCTGTACGCCGAGACGAACTATGCGGGCGTTGGCTTCGGGCTCGGTTTCGCGGTCGTGATCGACCCGGCGGCGACGAAGTCCCTCAGTTCAGCGGGGGAGTTCCACTGGGGCGGCGCCGCGTCGACGGCGTTCTGGGTGGACCCAGCCGAGCAGGTCACGGTCGCTTTCTTCACCCAGTTCATGCCGTCGAGCGCGTATCCGATCAGGCCGCAGCTGCGGCAGCTTGTCTATCAGGCGCTCGTCGGCTAGGCCGCCGGCCGCGCCCGCGACTGGTAGCGAATCAGCCGTCGGCTAGGTGCAGCCAGACCCCGGTGTCGGCGGGCAGCAGCCCGTCATCGACCGGTCCGCTGGCGAGCAGCACCGCGTCGTGCGGCGGCAGCGGTGCCGACTCGGTGCCCAGATTGACCACGCAGCTGAAACCACCGGCCCGGCTGAACGCCAGCACGTCGCTGCCTGAGTCAAGCCAGGTCAGCGTGTCGTCGGCGAGATAGCCGCGGTCGCGGCGCGTTCGCCGGGCTTGCAGCGCAGCTCGGTAGAGCGTCCGCACGGAATCAGGGTCGCCGG
>JASHOE010000044.1 GCA_030041275.1 Streptosporangiaceae bacterium | reverse complement strand
CCGTACCAGTACGGCGAGTTCGGGGTGAACCGCCGCGGCGGCGACTTCGTCAGGAAGGTCACCGCCAACGTGCTGCGGGCGTTCGCCGACGGCCCGGCCGCGGCCAAGTACCCGGCGCATGACAACCTGGACGCCATGCAGGAGTACGCGGGCGATCCGATCGCCGCGCAGCAAAACCTGTGGCCCCCGATCGTCCTCTAAGGCCCGTCCGAGAACGTGACCGCGCGATCCGCTCATCTCGTCATCTCCGCCATGCTCGCCGTCGCGCTGCTGGCCGCGTGCACCTCGGCCCCGTCGCCCCGCCCGAGCGGGTGGCCGGCGGCCCGGCCGGCCACTACGACGTCCCCGCCGGGATCCACAAGATCAAGCACGTGATCATCATCATGCAGGAGAACCGGTCGTTCGACAGCTACTTCGGCACCTTCCCCGGTGCCGACGGGATCCCCATGAAAAACGGCGTGCCGACCGTGTGCGTCCCCGACCCGGGCGGTGGCTGCACGGCGCCCTACCACGACGTCGACGACGTCAACGGCGGCGGGCCGCACGGCCTGGTCAACGCCGTCGCCGACATCGACGGCGGCAAGATGGACGGGTTCATCTCCCAGCGCGACAAGGCCCGATCGACCTGCAGCACCATCTACAGCCCCGCGTGCAGCGGCAACGGCCCGCCGGATGTGATGGGCTACCACACCGCGCAGGAGATCCCGAACTACTGGAAATACGCCAGCGACTTCGCGCTGGATGACCACATGTTCGAATCGGTGAACTCGTGGTCGCTGCCTGACCACGAGTACCTGGTGTCCGCGTGGTCGGCTAAGTGCGCCAGCGCCTCGCCCATGAGCTGCGTCAACGACCCCGCGGGGTCGTACAGCGTGGGCCAGATCGAGGATGCGGTCCGCGCGGAGCTGACTACCGGCAAGACGACCATCGATCTGGCGTGGACTGACCTGACCTGGCTGCTGTACATGCACCACGTCAGCTGGGGGTACTACGTCCAGGACGGCTGGCAGCCGGACTGTGACGACGACTCAGCGCTGACGTGCGCGCCGGTTGCCCAGCACTGGTACACGCCGGGGATATGGAACCCGCTGCCGCTGTTCGAGGACGTGCAGAAGGACCATCAGATCGACAACATCAAGCCACTGGACGACTTCCTGGCCGAGGCCAAGGCCGGCACTTTGCCGTCGGTGAGCTGGATCGTCCCCTCCTCGGATGACAGCGAGCACCCGCCCGCGGGCGTGCACATCGGCCAGGCCTACGTGACCTCGCTCGTCAACGCCGTCATGAAGAGCCCGGACTGGGACTCCACCGCGATCTTCCTCGGCTGGGATGACTGGGGCGGCTTCTACGACAACGTGGTCCCGCCCACCGTCGACGCCAGCGGTTACGGGATGCGCGTGCCCAGCATCACCATCTCCCCCTACGCCAAGCAGGGCTACATCGACCACCAGACGCTCAGCCAGGACGCGTACCTGAAGTTTATTGAGGACGACTTCCTGGGCGGTGCCCGGCTGAACCCGGCGACCGACGGTCGGCCCGACTCGCGACCCGACGTGCGGGAGGACGAGCCCATCCTCGGCAACCTGGAGTCGGATTTCGACTTCAACCAGGCGCCGCGTAAACCGGTGCTGCTGCCGACGAACCCGCCGACCGACTCGCCGACCATCAAGGACGCGCAGTACTTCGAGGGCATGGGACCCTGCATGGGCTGCACCACCCCGCCGCCCGGCAACCTGAACAGCTAAGCGGGATCGCCTAGATGTCGGGCGGCGCGGCCCGCCGCTCGAGATCTCCGCGACAGCCATCCACCCGGCCACGCCTCAGACTCCCCAGCAAGTCGACCGGCGCTGCGGGGAACCTCGGCGGGCTGAGCAGCGTGGCTGCTATGCCCTGAGGCCGCCGATGCGCAGCGAGCCAGGCGCCTGGTCGCTCAGCGCCGCCTCCTCGATCTGCCTGACGTACTGCTGCGGGTCCTTGTCGACCGGGCGGACGCCAGTCACGTGCCTCGCTTCGAACGCCGCGAAGGCCACCGCAAGCCGGTGCCGCTCGGCGAGGGTGACCCGCCGCCGGAAGTCGGTCAGCCCCTCACGCTCCTCCTCGGCCATGTGGTCAGAGTTGGCCAGGTTCGCCGCGGCGACCGCTTCCCGCCAGTCAGGGCTGCCCACCGCGTGCGCTGACACCGCGGTCACCGAGTCCCTGATCTCGTTGTGGTCGTAGATCGCGTCGATGGTCTCCGGCTCAGCGCTGGCCAGCGGCCGCGGCCCAATGGCGAGCCGGACGAGTTCCGGGTAGAAGATCGCCTCCTCGGCCGCAGCGTGTACCTCGAGGAACGCCGCGAGCCGACTCCAGACATCGGTCAGCGCGCCAGTGTCGGCGGATTCGATCTGCTCGAGGATCGCGAACAGCCGGCGCTGCTCGTGATGGTCGTCGAGGATCAGCTGCGTGATGTCCATGGCGCCTCCGGGATAGGCAAGCCGGTACCACCCGCAGCATCCCATTCACGCCGCTACGCCACGATGAGCGGCCCTGGAGTCGGTGGTCGATAGGCTAAGAAGCTGGCGCCGATCGGCCGCCAGAATGCCAGCAATGGAGCCGCCTGTGACCAGCAGTAGGCCGAGCGTGGTCGTACTCGACTACGGCTCGGGCAACCTGCGCTCGGCCCAGCGGGCCCTGCAGCGGGTCGGGGCGGACGCAGAGATTTCGGCCGATCAGGCCGCGGCGCTCGGCGCGGACGGCCTGGTGGTACCAGGTGTCGGCGCGTTCGCCGCCTGCATGTCAGGCCTCCGCGCGGTCGGCGGTGACCAGGTGATCGGCAAACGGCTGGCCGGCGCGCGGCCGGTGCTGGGTATCTGCGTCGGCATGCAGGTCTTGTTCGAGGCTGGCGAGGAGCACGGCGCAAAGACCGAGGGGGTGGGCTGCTGGCCAGGCGTGGTGCGGCAGCTGACCGCTCCCGTCCTGCCCCACATGGGCTGGAACGTGGTCGCCGCGCCCCCGGCCGCTCGCCTGCTCGCGGGAATAGGTTCTGCCGAGATGTTCTATTTCGTGCATTCCTACGCGGCGACGCAGGCTCCCGGCCACTCTGTGGCTGGCTGGACCTGGCACGGGGAGGAGTTCGTCGCGCTGGTCGAAGACGGTCCGCTGATGGCGACCCAGTTCCATCCGGAGAAGTCCGGCGACGCGGGCGCCGCGTTGCTGGCCAACTGGCTGGAGACGCTGCGATGACGAGCAGCGGCGTCGCGACGCTGCAACTGCTACCCGCGGTCGACGTGGCCGACGGGCAGGCAGTACGGCTCGTGCAGGGCGCGGCAGGCACCGAGACGCACTACGGCGATCCGGCCGCGGCAGCGCTGACCTGGCAGCGAGCCGGCGCGGAGTGGATCCACCTGGTGGATCTCGATGCGGCCTTCGGCCGCGGGTCCAACGGGCCCCTGCTCGCCAGGCTGATCGAGGGGCTGGACATCCGGGTTGAGCTGTCTGGCGGCATCCGTGACGATGCAGCGCTGACGTCGGCTCTGGCGACAGGCTGCACGAGAGTGGTGATCGGCACGGCGGCGATGGAGCAGCCGGACTGGGTCGCCGCCGCCATCGGCGAACACGGGGACCGGATCGCGGTCGGCCTCGACGTCCGCGGCACTCGGCTGGCGGCGCGCGGCTGGACCACCGACGGCGGCGAACTAGAGGACGCGCTTGACCGGCTCGAGACGGCCGGCTGCGCTCGGTATGTGGTGACGGACATCGAGAAAGACGGCATGCTCCGCGGCCCGAATCTGGATCTGCTCCGGCGGGTGTGCGCGCGCACCGACCGGCCTGTCGTGGCCAGCGGCGGCGTGTCGAGCGTGGCCGACCTGCGAGCCATCGCCGGCCTGGTGCCGCTCGGCGTGGAAGGCGTCATCGTCGGGAAGGCGCTGTATGCCGGAGCTTTCACGCTGCCCGAAGCGCTCGCCGCGGTCGCCACATGAGCGCGACGACCCGAAGAGTCTCGAGCGAGACGACCCATCGCGGCCCTGTAGCTGACTCCGAGGCGCTGCCCGGCTGATCAGGGCAGCGCGCCTCCGAGGAGCTGACTCCGGAGCGCTGCCCGGTTGATCAGGGCAGCGCGCCTCCGAGGAGCTGACCCCGGAGCGCTGCCCGGTTGATCAAGACAGCGCGCCCCGAGGAGCTGACTCCGAGGCGCCGCCCGGCCGATCAGGGCAGCGCCCCGGCGAAGTGCCCTTCGTGTCTCATAGGTGGCCAAGCGTCGGCGGCTGCTGCCGTCAGAACGAGTCCGCCGCCAGACTCATGCGCTCGCGGATGCCGTATTCCTCATCGATGATGGCCCGTTGCTCCGCTGCGAGTTTGCGCGCCGTGTCCAAGTCGCCGCGCTTGAGCGCGTCGGCGAGCCGCCTTGCGAGTTCACTGATGCGGTCCATTCCTGCCCCCCGTGTGTTGCTCGAACCGACACGTTAAGCGCGGCGTCCACTGACAACGCGCAGACAAAGTGCAGTCGGCATGAAGCTTTGCGACTGGATTTCCGAAATCGCACACACGTTCTGGTCTGGTCTGGTGATTGCGCTGCCAGGGTGGTGCAGTTACCCGAGGCAATGCCGCCCTCACTCAGGCGCTGTCCTGCTGGCTTCCGGCCGGTTGGCGCCTCGCCAGTAGGCTTTGACCGTGACCAGACGAGTCTCGAGCGGGGCGACCTGGGAGCCGATCGTCGGCTACAGCCGGGCGGTGGCGGCAGGCGACTTCGTGTTCGTGACGGGCTGCACGTCCATCGAGGGTGCCGAGTTTGTCCACCCGGACGACGCGTACGCGCAGACCCGGCAGGCCATCGCGAATGTGGCAGCGGCGCTGGCCAAGCTCGGATGCGGGCTTACCGACGTGGTCCGGACGAGGATCTTCGTCACCGACATCTCCCGCTGGCAGGAGTACGGGCGGGCCCACGGAGAGGCGTTTGCCGAGGTCATGCCCGCCACCTCGATGATCGAGGTCAGCGGACTGATCGACCCGCGGATGCTGGTAGAGGTGGAGGCCCTCGCCTACATGCCGGGTATCGGCTCGGCCAGTGACAGCCCGCCCGGCGTCGGGCTATGACCGGGGCGGGTGCCGGGAGTCGTCCGGTCGGATCGGCAACTGCGGGGAGTTCTACGCCTGCGTCAGCAGCCGTTGCGGTCCGGGTCATTCCTTGCCTCGACGTGGACGGCGGCCGGGTCGTGAAGGGCGTCAGGTTCGCCAACCTGCGGGATGCTGGCGACCCGGTGGAGCTGGCGGCCACCTACGACCGCAAGGGTGCCGACGAGCTGACGTTTCTCGACATCACCGCGTCCAGTGACGACCGGGAGACGATGTACGACGTAGTGCGGCGCACCGCCGAGCAGGTCTTCATCCCGCTGACCGTGGGTGGCGGTGTGCGGTCAGTGGCCGACGTCGACCGGCTGCTGCGGGCCGGGGCGGACAAGGTTGCGCTCAACACCGCTGCGGTCGCCCGGCCGGAGCTGCTCCGCGAGGCGGCGCACCGGTTCGGGTCGCAGTGCGTCGTGCTGTCCGTTGACGCCCGCCGGTCACCGGACACCGAGTCCGGCTTCGAGGTGACGACGCATGGCGGCCGACGCGGCACCGGGATCGACGCGGTGCAGTGGGCCGCAAACGCGGTTGAGATGGGGGCTGGCGAGATCCTGCTGAACTCCGTCGACGCTGACGGCACCAAGACGGGGTTCGACCTCGCGCTGATCACGGCGGTGCGGTCAGTGGCCGCCGTTCCCCTCATAGCGAGCGGGGGTGCTGGCGCGCTGTCGCACTTTGCCCCGGCCATCGCCGCCGGCGCGGACGCCGTGCTTGCGGCGAGCCTGTTCCACTTCGGCGAGGTGACCATCGGCGAGGTGAAGAAGGCGCTGACGGCCGCCGGGTACCGGGTCCGGCCCAACACGGAGGTCCTCGATGGCAGCTAGGGAGAGCGGGCTGGACCCGAAGATCGCCGCGCGCCTCAAGCGCAACAGCGACGGCCTTGTCGCGGCCATCGCGCAGCAGCACGACAGCGGCGAGGTGCTGATGCTCGGCTGGATGGACGACGAGGCGCTGCATAGGACACTCACGACCGGACGGTGCACGTACTGGTCGCGGAGCAGGCAGGAGTACTGGGTCAAGGGCGAGACGTCCGGCCACGTGCAGCGGGTCGTTTCTGTGGCCCTGGACTGCGACGGCGACGCCGTGCTGGTCCGGGTCGACCAGACCGACGGGGCGTGCCACACCGGTGACCGCACGTGCTTCGACGCTGATGTCCTGCGGGCGGAGGACTAAGACAGGGCGGCTACGACGGATTGATGCCGCCAGTCGGCACTGCGGCCGGGTTAGCCGGGATGGCTACGACGACGGATTGATGCCGGCCAGGCGGCACTGCGGCCGGGTCAGCCGGGAAATCTCGTCGGTGCCGGTGTAGGCGCGCTGGCAGGTGGCTTTGGCCGCGCTGCCGCACTGGTGCTCTAGCGAGCCGCCCATGGAGCTCGGCAGGTTCACCGTGATACAACCGTCCTTCGAGGCGTCGTACGCTCCGGGCCGGACCGCGGCCCAGACCGCGACCGCGGCGATGACCAGGCCGATCGCCACGATCACGGCGGCGATCCGGCGCTTGTCGCGTCCGGTGGCCTGCTCGGCGGCCGGGATGTGGGCGAACGGCATGACGCAAAGTGTAGGGCCCGACTGGAGGGGCCGCCTACGGCGTGGACTCGCTCTGCCTGGCGGGCGGCGCCAGACGGAGCGACCAAGGCGCAACGGCTGGGTCGTGATCGCCGGTAGCGGCCGCTCCGCCCGCAGCACCTCGTGGGAGTCACGGTCGAGCCGCCCGACCTGCAAGCGTTTCTGGCCTGGGTTCAGGCGGCGGCGAGCGGCTGGGTCCTGATCGCGGGTAGCGGCCGACCCGCCCGCAGCGCTGCGTGCAGGTCGTTCTCTAGCCGGGCAGACTCGTCGCGGAGCTGGCGCGGGCTGACGTGCACGACCACGATCCCGACGGCGCACATCCGCCGGTGGCGGGCCATCGTCTGCTCCCAGTCGGCAGGCGACAGGTGCCATTCGCGCGAGTCGACCTCTACTGCGACGCCATATTCCGGCCACCAGGCGTCGGGCCGGGCCAAGAACACCTCGCCCACATACAGACTGGGGTTGTACAACGGCTGCGGCAGTCCGGCCCTGATGATCAACCTGCGCAGGTCGCCTTCCGGGGCGGATCTGATGCCTGCGATCACCTCTGCCAGCACGGCGCGGAGATGCGCCGAGCCACGGACGGGACCGTCGCGGAGCTCGGCCGCGAGTTGCGCGATCGTGCACTGGCCACGCTGGACCGCGCTAGCCACAACAGCCCGAGCCTCGACCTGGTCCGCAAGCGCACGCGCGGTATCCGCGACGGCGCGGCCGGCCGGCGCGTACCGCAACGGACCGTCGCAGACCACTAAGTCAGGCATCCGCCGCGTCCGGCGGATCGCGACGAAGGTGCGGCTCGATCGCTTGCTGGTCGCTGGGATGAGGATGTCGATGACCCGAGGCGAACGAGTCTGAAGCCGGTAGTTGGCGAGCGCTGCTGGCCCGGTGATAAGGCTGCCTGGTCCCGCATACAACATCGACGCGATCTGAAGCTGCTCCCACGAGGCCTCGCCCGTAGTCGTGAGATACACGCCCGGCAGCAGCCGCTGCCACGGACCTTCGCGCCTCAGACGATGCTGCAGCGCGCTGGCGGTAAGGCCGGCCACAGAGGCCTGCGCGCGTGTTACGACTCCTCGCTGCCAGTCGAGTGTCCATGCGATGGGCCGATCAGAGGATGCCATAGCGGTGAGCGTGGCGCATGCTGCCGACAAAACGCCGCTTGCTCGTCCGATGGGCCACTCATGGCCTCGTCGGCGGCGGTCAGCTTGTGCATGGGTGCCTCGTTGCTATCGCTCGGGCAGTAGTAACGGGCCACCCATGAAGGCGGGTCAGCTGCGGCTCGCGCGGACCGTTCGGGCATGGGTGTCCCGTTGCTATCGCTGGAGCAGTAGTAACGGGCCACCCATGGCCGAGCAGGAGCTGGCTCATCGGCCCGAAACAGGCGTCAGCGGGTGAGGGTCGCCCACAACAGGTACAGGTTCAGGGCGATGATCAGACTGGCGGTTGCAGTGGCGGCCCAGGTGGTCAGGCGCGAGTTCACCAGCGCGCCCATGATGTCGGCCCGGCGAGTGAGCGCGATGAGGGGTATCAGCGCGAACGGGATGCCGAAGGAGAGGACGACCTGGGATAGCACCAGGCTGGCGGTGGCTGGCAGACCAGCGAAGAGCGCGATCAGGGCCGGCAGCATGGTGACCCCGCGGCGGACGAACAGCGGAAGGCCGCGACCGAGGAAGCCCCGCATCACCACCTGGCCGGCGTAGGTGCCGACGCTGGAGGATGACAGCCCCGACGCGAGCAGGGCCACCGCGAACGCCAGCGCTGCACCGCCACCGACGAGTCGGCCGAGATCGGCGTGCGCGGCCTGGATCCAGTCCGTGGTCGCCGCGTGCCCGGCGGTCCGGAACAAGGCCGCCGCGACGACCAGCATGGCCAGGTTGACCAGGCCTGCGGTGCCGAGCGCAACGACCACGTCGGCCCGCTGGAACCGCAACAGGGCCCGGCGCTCGCTATCGTCGCGGCAGGTGACCCGGTCCTTCGTCAGCGCCGAGTGCAGGTAGACCACATGCGGCATGACGGTGGCCCCGATGATGCCGACCGCCAGCAGCAGGCCATCCGAACTGCCGAAGCCCGGCACCAGCCCGTGCGCGAGGCCTGCCGCGTTCGGGTGCACGGCTATGAGGTCGTAGGCGAACCCGAGCAGCACCAGGCCCAGCAAGCTCATGATGGCCAGCTCGAAGCGGCGGTAGCCACGCTGATCCAGGGCGAGGATGCCGAACGCCACGACCGCCGTGATCAGTCCGGCTATCGGGAGCGGCGTGCGGAACAGCAGGTTCAGCCCGACGGCCGCGCCGACGAACTCCGCCACATCGGTGGCCATCGCGACGAGCTCGGCTTGCGCCCACAGCCCGAGCGCCGCGCCGCGCGGCAGGTGCTCGCGGCACAGTTCTGGCAGGTCGCGGCCGGTAGCGACGCCGACCTTGGCGGACAGGTACTGCACCAGCATGGCCATGAGGTCGGCAGCGATGATCACCCAGGCGAGCCGGTAGCCCGAGGCGGCACCAGCCGAGAAGTTCGTAGCAAAGTTGCCGGGGTCGACGTACGCGATGGCGGCGACGAAGGCAGGCCCGAGCAGTGCGGCCGGGCCGCGAAGTCGACCTCGCGAGCGCAGCACGGCGAGCTCCGACCCGATTGCGGTAGGGGCACGCCGACTGTCAGGCAGCGCAGGGTCGGCGGCAGGTGCCGCCGCTACCCCCGGCGCGAGGCTGTGGTCGGCGTGCCCGGCCGCGTCTGATGGCATCCGCTGGTGATCAGGGAACGAGGATCGCGCGGCCGCGGACCCGGCCAGCATCGAGGTCGGCGAGGGCTTCGGCGGCGGCCGTGAGCGGATACGTGCGGGTGTGCAGCGCGACGCGGCCGGCCTGGGCCAGGGCCATCAGCTCAGCGAGGTCGTTGTAGGTACCGACGATGTTGCCGATGATGTTGCGCTCGGTGGAAATGATGTCGAGCGTCGGGATGTGCACGGTGCCGCCATAGCCGATGACGAAGTACGAGCCGGCCCGTTTCGTCATCGCCCAGCCGTCGCGCTCGGCGCCCTGCTCTGCCACGAAGTCCAGCACGACGTCAGCGTAAGCGCCGCCGGTCAGGTCGGCGACGGCCTGCACCTGGGTGCCGTCTGCGACGACGGTATGCGTGGCCCCGAGCTGTTCGGCCAGCTTGAGCGCGTCCGGGTTGCGATCGACCACGATGATGGTCGTGGCGGTCAGCGCGGCGAGGCACTGGACGCCGATGTGGCCGAGCCCGCCGGCCCCGATCACCACGCACGTGGTACCCGGGTACAGCAGCGGAACGGCCTTGCGCACCGCGTGGTAGGCGGTGATACCCGCGTCGGCCAGCGCCGCCACATCCTCGGGCCGAGTCTGCGGATCGAGTTTGACGCAAGCCCGCGCCGAGGTGAGCAGGTACTCGGCCATGCCGCCATCGGTGGACAGGCCAGGGAACGTACTCGCGACGCAGTGCATGTCGTCACCGGCCCGGCACGCCCGGCAGAACCCGCAGGTTGGCGTCGGGTGCAGGATCACCGTGTCGCCCACAGCCATGTTGGTGACCGCGGTCCCGACCGCCTCGACCCAGCCGGCGTTCTCGTGCCCCAGCGTGTAGGGCAGCGGCGTGCCCATGGCGGCGTCCCACTGACCCTCGATGATGTGCAGGTCCGTGCGGCAGACGCCGGCTCCGCCGATCCTCACGATGACGTCGAACGGCCCGCCGATCGTCGGCTCGGGTACGTCGTCGACGACCGGCGGGGAGTGGAATGCGTGCAGTCGTACAGCCTTCACTGGTTCTCCTCACCGGGATGGTGCGCGGCCGGAGCCGGCTCGGCGCGGCCGGGAGTCGGGTAACGGTGCCGCAGCATGCCGCGGCAGATGCTGGCGTTCGCCTCGATGCTGACCGCGGTGACACGCGCGCGTCGCAGGTGCAGTGGCGCCGCGTCAGCGGCCACCGGGTCACCGGACACCGGGTCGACGACGAGCGGCGCCTCGTCCCCGGCCGGCAGCCCGAGTTCCGCCCGCCTCCGCCGCAGCCGGTCAAGCGCCGCCGACGGCGGCGCCTCGCCTAGGGTCAGCGCGGCGAGCCGGGCGGGGTCCGCGGCCGCACCTCTGGGCAGTGTCCGGCATACCTGGTCGGTCCCGGCGAGCACGGCTTTGCGGAGAAAGTCAGCACGCAGTTCGTGCAGCTCACCCGCCGCCTCGCCGTCGAATGTGGCCTCGAAACCGAGCCCGGCGGCCACGCCGGTGTTGATCGCCTCGGCGGCGAAGTGGTCCTCGAGCACGATGCGAGCAGCGCACACGCCGGGTAGCCCGACCACTGCGTCGTAGGCGTCCGCCGCCATGAGGTAAGCGAAATTCGGCGCGCAGAAATAGGTCGGCAGCCGGAGCCGGATCTCGGCTGTCCCGTCCGCCGCGACGGTGCAGGCGGCCACGAACCCCAGCGCCGTGATCGGCTGGTCAAGCTCTGGGTCGCGCACGCTGTCCAGCGCCGCGAGCAGGCTCGCGGCGCTGGCCGTCGCCGTAGCGGGCATGCCGTCAGGTTCCTGGCGCGTCGTCGACGAGCTGCGCATCTTCCGGTGCCGCCGGTGTCCCAGCCTCGGCCGGCAGCCGGAACTCGGGAGGCACCTCGATGTCATAGAGCCGCGCGGCGTTCAAGCCGAGGATCTTCTTCTTCCCGGCGGCGGACAGCCGCGGGTAGTCGGAGAACTCCTCGCTGTCCGGGAAGTCCCACTCGACAAAGCCCTCCACCTGCCACTTCGGCTCCCAGATGGCGTAGTCGCTGCCGAACAGCATCTTGTCCTCGCCGACCCAGAAGAGCAGCTCGCCCATGACCTTGGCGAAGAACCTGGGCCTCGCGTGCATCAGCCCGCCGATCACGACGGCCAGGCCCGCATAGACGTTCGGCTCCTGGGTCGCCATGAAGCAGAAGTCCTCGATGCGCGGCAGCCCGACGTGCTCGACGATGAAGTTCAGACCTGGGAAGTCGGTCGCGACGTGGTCGACGTCGGAGACGTCGAAGGCGTCTTTGTCCAGTGGCCAGATCGTAGGCCCCTTGTGCACGTGGATGTTCGTGATGCCGAGGTCCTGGGCGGCGCCGAGGAACCGGTAGGCCGCCGGGTCGGTCAGCTTATAACCGCGGGACCCAGCGTTCCACTCAGCCGTGTACAGCTTGGCCCCCCGGGAGCCGAACCGCTCGACGTTGCGCCGCAGGTCGTCGAGCCCGGCGTCGCCGTCCCGCGGGTCGAATCGGGTGTTGGGGACGAACATGCCTGGGTGTTTCTCCCCCAGGCGCGCGTTGCGCTCGGTGGTATTGAAGCCCTCCTTGTACCACTCCTTGAGATAGGTGGGCTGGAAGATCGCCACGTCCACGTGCCCGTCCGCGAAGACGTCCCGCATCAGGTCGTCCTCCGAGTACTTCTGGAAGTGCTCGATGCTCCAGTGCGTCTCCGGCGGCCCGAGGCCCTGATAGGCGTGGAAGCACTCGATCCAGCCCTTGGCGTACTGCTCCGCGCCGGGCACCCAATTGTCCGGGGCCGCGTTCCAGAAGTGCATGTGACCGTCGACCACGAAGTACTTTTCGCCGTCTTTCTCGTACACCCTGCGCCTCCTCGCAGCGCCCGACCGATACCTTCGAGGCTAAGCTTCGACCGGATCGGGGTGAAGTGCGTGGGCGAACTGTCCGGCCGGACATTCCTTATCACTGGCGCCAATACCGGGATCGGGCTGGCCACCGCCACCGATCTGGCGGGGCGTGGCGGCCGGCTGTTCCTCGCCTGCAGGTCGGCTCAGAAGGGCGCGGCCGCGGCGGCCCAGATCGCGGCGGCAACCGGGACTGACCAGGTCCGGTTTCTTCCGCTTGACCTGGCAGACCTGACCTCCGTCCGGGAGTGCGCGCAGGCCTTTCTCGCGCTCGGGGAACCGCTGCACGTGCTCATCAACAACGCGGGCGTCGGCGGCACCCCCGGCCGGACCAAAGACGGGTTTGAGCTGGTTTTCGGCGTCAACCACCTGGGTCATTTCGCGCTCACGATGGGGCTGCTCGACTGTCTGACCGCAAGCCGGGCCAGGGTCGTGAACGTCGCCAGTGATGCGCACTACCAGGCCAAGGGCATCGACTTTGACCGGCTGCAACGACGCACCCGCGGAATCGCCGGCATGCGCGAGTACGCCGTGTCCAAGCTCTGCAACGTGCTGTTCAGCCAGGAACTCGCCCGCCGCCTCGACGGCAGCGGCGTGGTCAGCTACGCGCTGCACCCGGGCGTGGTCGCTTCCGATATCTGGCGGCGGGTGCCGGCTCCGGTTCGGCCGCTGGTCACCCGCCGGATGCTGACCGTGGAGCAGGGCGCCCGCACGTCGCTGTACTGCGCTACCGCGCCCGAGGCGGCGCTGCGCAGCGGCGCCTATTACGACGATGGCGCGGAGCGAGAGCCGAGCCCGGTGGCCACGCGCGACCTCGGCGAGCAACTGTGGCAGCACAGCGAGGCCTGGACGCAGGCACGCTGACCTGGCCCGGAGCAGCTGCGGGCCCGGATAGGGTGCACACGATGCGCCGACCACGCCTGCGGGCCCTGCTGATCGCCGCCGCGGTCGTCGTGACCGCGGCGGTCACCGGCTGTGCCGCGTCCGGGCGTGCGGCGAGCGATCGCACCCCGGTTCCGAGCGGGTCGTCGGGTGCTGTGATTCCGGCCGTCGCGGCATCGCCCGCCGCTACGGTCAGCCCGAGCCCCAGCCCGTCGCCGCTGCCGCTTGCCGGCCGCGTCGTCGGGATCGACCCTGGTCACAACGGCGGCAACTTCTCCGACCCCAGCTTCATCAACCAGCAAATCTGGAACGGAACGGGGTATGAGGCGTGCGACACCACCGGCACGCAGGCCGCCGACGGCTTCACCGAGGCCAGTTTCAACTTCGACGTGGCTACGGACCTGCGAGCTGACCTGATTGCCGACGGCGCCACGGTGGTGATGACGCGGCAGAGCAACGACGGCGTGGGGCCCTGCGTGACCACCAGGGCGCAGATCATCAATGACGCGCACGCCAATGTGGCGCTCGACATTCACGCCGACGGCGGGCCGGTCTCTGGCCGGGGCTTCACGGTGCTGGAGCCGGTGGCCGACGGCCCGAACAACGCGGTGATCGCCGCCTCTGACCAGTTCGGCGCCGACGTGCGGGCCGCGATTTTGCAGGACACCCCCATGCCGGAGAGCGACTATTACGGCACCGACGGGCTCATCACCAGGGATGACCTGGCGGGGCTCAACCTGACGACCGTGCCCAAGGTGCTGGTCGAGTGCGGCAACATGCCCAATCCGACGGACGCCGCCCTGCTGCAGAGCCCGGCGTTCCAGCAGGAGCTGGCGAAGGCGTTCACCGCTGCGATCATCACGTTCCTGGCTGGGCAGCCGGGCTAGGCGGACACAGCGGCTGCCGCGGTCCCTCGCCCAGCATGGATGCCCATCCGGTGCACCTGCAGCTACACCAGGCCGGCATCCATGACGAGAGCTGGGTGCGCTGGCGGGCGGGCACCAGCTGGAGCCGGAGAGCTGGGGTGTGCGGTGGCTGGCGGCGGGCCTAGCCCGGTCCGAGTTGCCGCTCCAGCGCCGGGATGGGCGACGCGCTGCAGACGCTCCCCGGCTTGTTGCCATCGATCTTGCAGATGGCGGCGGTGAAAAGGTTCGCCGAGCCGATGGCGCCCTGGGCCACCGAAGAGGACGGGTTGTGCAGAGCCGACGCAATCTGGCTCCAGGACAGGCCTTGCAGCACCTGCGGGTTATAGGTGGTCGCGGCGAAGAACCTGTTGCCGATATCGATGAACGGGTAGCTGTTGCCTGGCGGGTCGTACTTAGCCCACAGGGCCTGCTGCGCTGAGGTCGGCGTCTGGAGGGGGTTGTGGTTCACGTCTTGGTTCTCGACCGGCGTGAAGACGACGTAGTTGCTGGTGTAAGTCGAGCGATAGAAGGTCAGCGTCGCGGTGTTGGGGTAGACGTCGCTCGATGACGAGTGCACGCCCTTGAGCGGGCTGAAGCTGCCGAAGCGGCTCAGCGCGGTCGCCATCGCCCACCGCTCAGCGGCGCAGTACGGGCACCACTCGGCCCCGATGTAGAGCATCTCCGGCTTACCGCCGGAAACCAGCGCTGGGCCGGTGACGGACTTCAGATATGTGGTGCTCGAACCGCCGATGCCGACGGCCGCGAATGTGCTAGCCGGAACAGTCAGGTTGGCCTGTACGCCCGCGGGGAGGGGCTGAGCGCCGGCGGCTGGCTTACTGGGAGAGCTGCGGCTCACCAGCGCGCCGATGATGATTCCGACGACGGCCAGCAGGGCCACCGCGACGCCACCGATGGCGAACGTGCGGCGGCGCTGCTCCTTGCGCCGCTGCTCAGCCTGCTGGGCAGCGATCCGGGCCCGGCTGGACTTCGCGCCGCGCTGCGGATTGCTCATGACGGATCCGACCTCAATCAGCGGCAAAATGTAACACTCTGTCAGCCAATGATGACAGAGGCAGGCGGCCGACGTACGAGCGACCCCTGCCTGCGCACACGTCAGCAGGTGCCGCGCCCGCCAACTGCAGAAACCGGCCTGGCTGGCCTGTGCTCGATCGGTCTAAGCGCCCGGCGTTGAGCTCGCTAGCGCTTGGCGGCGGTGGCGGCTGGAGTGGCGACCGACGCGCGGTAGACAACGAGCGCGAAGATCAGGAACGTCGCCACGTGCACGCTGGTGCACCACAGGCAGATGGCGTTGATCTCGATCAGCTCGGCGTAGATCAGGTAGAGCACGAAGCACATGCCGACGACGACCGAGCCGAGGCGGATCCACCGGATCGCTGGCTGTGACTGCGAAAGCCGCCAGCCCCAGGGCGAGTTGATCGCCACCGCGAAGACGTAGAACGCGAGGCCCAGCACCGCCACCGGGAAGATCCCGAACAGGATCGACTCCGGGCTGGTGGTGACCGCCTCGCAGTTGACTAGGCCGTTGTCAGCGCAGGCCAGATGGATGCTGGTGTCGTAGTGGGCGAGCGTCAGGTAGATGGACGCGCCAAGGCCGTACAGCGACAGGACGAAGGTAGCCAGCGGCAGCCAGCCCATCGAGGTCAGCGGCGCCAGCAGCCTGCCGAGTGGCCCAGACCGCGGGGCTGGCTGGACCGCGGTGGCGCTGCGGCTGGCCGCCGTTCGCTGGGCCGCGGCCGTGCGAGTTGCCGCGCCCGACCCGGACTTACCACGCCCGGCATCACCTGCGGACGCTCGCGAAGTGCCGTTGGCGACCCCGTTCCGTGCCGACTTTGTGTTGGCCGTCGTGCCAGTCCGGGCCGCCGACGTGCGCTTTTGCTGCTGCTGCTGCCTGGTGCCGCTCGCGCGGCCGGCCGGCTTTTTGGCAGCCATCAGATGTCCTTGGCTCCGGCCTTGACCGCTGCCGACGTGCACACCGACTTCGGCGCGTTCGGGACGACCTTGCAGATGGCGGCCGTGATCGAGTTGGCGGTGCCATCGATCGCCTTGGCCACCTTGCTGCTCGGGTTCTTCATGTCAGTCGCCACCTGGGACCAGGTGAGCCCGGCCAGGGTGCTCGGCACGTACTGGGCGCCGATGTCCACGTACTTGTTGCCGACGTCAATGAAGGGGAAGCTCCCGGCGTACTGCGCGGTGACGTACGGCGGGGCGTCGTACTTGGTGAACAGCGACAGGTCGTTACCGGTCGGCGCCTGCAGGGTCTTCTTGTCGACCGTGTACCACTCCCTCGACTCGAAATCGAGGTACTTGCTGGTGTACGTGGATTTGTAGAACGTCAGCGTCGGGGTGTTGGGGTAGACGTCGGTGCTGGAGGAGTGGATGAGGCTCAGCCGGGAGAAGGTGCCGAACCGGCTCAGCGCCACGACCATCGCCCACCGCTCGGCCGCGCAGTAGGGGCACCACTCCGCGCCGACGTAGAGCATCTCGGGCTTTCCGTCTGAACCGGTCAGCTTGGCCGGGCTGCCTTGGATGAGCTGGAAGGAGCTGACGCCGCTGCCCGCTCCGACTGTGTTCAGCGTGCTGGCCGGGACGCTGGTGATCTGCCTGTTGACGGCGGTGACCTCGGCCGTGGTCGCCGGCGCGGTCGGGGACGTGTGCCCCGACAGGCTCTTGCCGACAATGATCCCAACCACCACGGCGATCACTACGACGATGGCGCCGCCGGTCAGGTACAGGCGGCGGCGAGCCTCGGCGCGGCGGGCCGCAGCCTGCTGCGCTGCGATCCGTTGCCTGGCGTTCATGTCGCGGATGCGCTGAGCCTTGCTCATGCCTGCCTCGTCTTGCGTGGGGATGGTCCGCGGCGGGCTGGTCACGGGGGAGCGCCAGGCCAGCGCGGGTGGGATGCCGGTCTCCATGCTAGGCCGCAGCGGCTGGTGCAGCCGCCGTCGTTATCGAAGCGAATTGTGCTGAGGACTAGCTGAAGGTCCTCTCTGTCGGCCCTGAGGACCGCTTGGTCGGCGGACCGCGTCCTGTTATGGAGTCGTTGTCCAGTTTTCTTGCGGCACGCAACCTGTGGTAGCTATCGTCGGCGGAATGGTGGCCCTTAGAAACCGGCGCGGCCCTCAGGCTGCCGCGCTGCTCGCAATCGTCTGCATCATCGGGCTTGCCGCCGCAGGTTGCGGCAGCTCGACCCCTGCTGCTAGCAAGCCCACTGGCACCGTCAACGTTGCCTACGCCTCCTCGCTGCAGTACCTGAACGAGAAGATGGTCAGCCCGGCGTTCACCAAGGCGACCGGATACAAATTCTCCGGCTTCGGTGCCTCCTCCGGCGACCTGGAATCGGATATCGCCAGCGGCGAGATCCACCCCAACGTGTTCGAGTCGGTCGGCGGCGACAACATCACGCCGCTATTCCCCAAGTTCACCAAGTGGTACGTGCAGTACGCCGGTACGTCGATGGTGGTCGCGTACAACCCGAACGGCAAGTACGCATCGCAGTTCAAGGCCATTGCCGACGGGAGCAAGCCGCTGGTGGATCTGTTCACCCTGCTGCAGACCCCCGGCCTCAGGCTCGGCAGGACCGATCCCGCATCTGACCCGCAGGGACGCGACTTCATCTACATGCTCGAGCTTGCGCAGTCGTACTACCATCTGCCGTCCGACACGGTGACCAACATCCTTGGCGGCCCGACAGGCTCCACGACTTCATCGCAGATTTACGCCGAGTCGGCGCTGGACTCGACGCTGCAGTCCGGCCAGCTCGACGCCTCCAGCGCGTTCATCACCCAGGCCATCGAGCTGCACCTGGCCTACATCAAGCTGCCTCCGGCGATCAACCTGGGCTCCTTCGCGCTCGCCAGCACCTATCAAAACGCGAGTGTCACCTATACGTCCTCCGGCGCCTCGGTGACCAAGCACGGCTCGCCGCAGGTGATCGACATCACGATCATCGGCAAGCCGACGCCGGCGGCGCTAGCCTTCGTGAAGTACACCCTCTCGAAGGCAGGCCTGGCTGAGTACAAGACCGGCGGGTTCACGCTGCTGTCACCCACGTCGACCGGTAGCGGGATACCCTCCTCCATCAAACTGTGAGCTGGGCGGCTAGCCCGGCTGCTGCCGACCGGGCTGTCCGCGGGCGATCTGAGCCCGCCGGACAGCCCGGCCCAGGCGGCCGCTTCACGTCAGCCGGGAAGCTGCGGATTCGCTCGGTTTCCGGCGCCGTCTCGATCGGCGGCGCACTGCTGATCTGGGTCGCGCTGCTCGGCCCGGTCATCACCTTGCTCACCCACCTGTCCTGGCACTCGATCGTGACCTCGCTCGACTACCCGGGCGCGCTGGATCCACTGGTCACCTCGCTGGAAGCAGGCGGGGTGACGCTGGCCGTGCTGTTCTTCATCTGCACGCCGCTGTCCTGGATGCTTGCCCGCGGCACGCTGCCGTTCCCGCGCGTCTGGGAAGCCGGCGTGCTGTGCACCCTGCTGCTCCCGCCGCTGGTGATCGGGCTGCTGCTGGTGTTCATGGTCGGCCCGTATTCCCCGATCGGCGAGCTCATCGGCCACCTGAACCTCACCGCGACCAACACCTTCCTGGCGCTGGTGATCGCCGAGGTCTATGAGTCGGCGCCCTACTACGTCGTCGGTGCGCAAGCCGCCTTCAGCGCGGTGAACCCGCGCCTGGAGGAGCAGGCGGCCCTGCTCGGCGACCGACCGTTGCGGGTCCTGCGGCGGGTGACGATGCCGCTAGCATCGCCGGGCCTGGCCATGGCCCTGGCGGTGGCCTGGGCCAGGGCGATGGGGGCCTTCGGCGCGGTCATCATCATCGCCTACCATCCTTACGGGCTGCCGCTGCAGATCTACACCACGCTGGAGCAGACCGGCTTGTCGTCCGCCCTTCCCTATGCTCTGGTCCTGCTGGTGGTGGCGCTCCCGCTGCCGGTGATCGCCTATGTGTGGAGCGCGCGTGCTCAAAGCCGACGTCGAGGTTGATCGGCGCGACTTCACGGTGCGGGCCGCGATCGAGGTCGCGCCGGGGGAGCGGCTTGCCCTGTTTGGCCCGTCCGGCGCCGGCAAGACGACGCTCCTCGAGGCCATCGCCGGACTCGTGGCGCCGCGGTCAGGCACCATCGAGCTGGCCGGCCGGACCCTCACCAGGACCAGCAGGCCGCGGGTCGCCGTACCAGCCTGGCAGCGCCGGGTGGGGCTGCTGCGCCAGGATCCGGGCCTGTTCCCCCACATGTCGGTCCGAGCCAACCTCGGTTACGCCCGCAGTGCGCGGGCGGGAACGAGCGGCCGCGACGGCTCGGGCATTCCCGGTAGCGAGCTGGCGGAGCTGGCAGATGCGCTCGGTATCGGCAGCCTGCTCGGCGCCATGCCGGCCCGGCTGTCCGGCGGCCAGCAGCATCGGGCGGCGCTGGCCAGGCTGCTGCTGGCCCACTGCGACGCGCTGCTGCTCGACGAGCCGTACTCCGGCCTCGACGGCGCGCTGCGCCGCAGTCTCACGTCGCTGGTCGTGCGGCTGGTGACCGAGCGCGGTGTGCCCGCCATCCTGGTGGCGCACGAGCTCGCCGACGCGCAGGCCTTCGCCACCCGGATGGCCGTGATCGACCACGGCCAGCTGCTGCAGCTCGGCACGCCCGATCAGCTCGTGCTGCGGCCCGCGAGCGTCCGGGTTGCCGAGCTGGTCGGATACCTCGGGTTTGCGGCCGTAGCCGAGCGGCCCGGCGTCGTTGCCGGCGTGCATCCTGACCGCGTCGTGGCTGGCCGCTCGCCCGACCGGGGCCTGGTGCTCGACGGCACCGTCACAGTGAGTCGGCCGGCCGGCGCGGGCTGGGAAGTCGACCTGCTGGTGCCCGGTGCGTCCGGGGCCGATTCGGTAGTCACGTGCCGGCTACCCGACCGGCCGGGCGCGGATGGCAGTGAGCTGGCCGTGACCGCACTGAGTCCGCCGCTCTTCGGTACCGACGGCGCGGCGCTGACCGCGGCCCCCGACGGCGCTGTCGGAGGAGCGCTAGCGGCTCCGGCCGCGGGTGGCGCGGTCTCAGCACCCGGCAGTCGTGGGGTGGCTGTGGAGGGAAGCGGGCCTTGAGCGGCGGACGGGGAGACAGGCTCGGCCGCAGGCAGGGGGAGCGGGCGAGCGGCCGGCCGGGAAAACATGATG
This sequence comes from Streptosporangiaceae bacterium, assembly GCA_030041275.1. Taxonomy (GTDB): domain Bacteria; phylum Actinomycetota; class Actinomycetes; order Streptosporangiales; family Streptosporangiaceae; genus JAJYUU01. The sequence goes on along the minus strand of JASHOE010000044.1, from coordinate 25,527 downwards.
GCGTCCGCCGGGCACCGCAGGAGTCCGTGGGGCACGATGCCGGCCCCAGGACGGCCGCGGCGGCCGAGCCGCAACAACATGGCGGCGCCCGCGCTGGTTCGCGCTTGCGGATCGCGCGGCAGGTCAGGGGCTTCTCCCAGCAACAGCTCGCGGGCATGGCCGGAGTGTCTCGACAAGCGGTGTCGGCGGTGGAGTCCGGTCTGTCCGACCCGTCACTGCGGGTCGCGCTCGCGCTCAGCCGGGCCCTCGGGTTGACGACGGAGGAGCTGTTCGGCCCGGCGATCCCCGAACCGGTCGTGTCGGTCCGGCCGGTGGAAGCGCTCGGCGCGCCGGGATCACGCGTGGCGCTCGCGCCGGTGGGCGATGCGCTCGTCGCCCTGCCGCTGTCCGGGTCGACCGTGACGAGGATCGGGTTCGCCGCCGCTGGCGGCCGCGTGGCCGGACCGCGGTCCGTCGTCCCGCTCGGTCCGCCGCGGCCGACGCTCGTCGTGGCCGGGTGCGACCCGGCGCTGCCCCTGCTCGAGCTGCCGTTGAGCTTGCTCGACCCGCCGGTGGCGTTCCTGTGGTGGCGCTGCGCGAGCCGGGAGGCGCTGGCCCTCGCCAGCGATGGCCTGGTCCACGTTGCGGGCGTGCACCTGCGCGGGCCGTCAGGGGAGTACAACAGCGCCGCGGCGGCGGAGTTCCTGCCTGGCGGGGGCGAGCTGATCGGGTTCTGCTGCTGGCGCGAGGGCCTCGTGCTGCGGCCGGATCTGGCCAGGGACATCGCGGGCTTCCCCGACGTCGTCGAAGCTGGGCTGCGGCTGGTCAACCGGGAGCCAGGCGCCGAAGCCAGAGCCGTGCTCGACCGCGAGCTGGCGAGGTACGGCATCGCACCGGACCGGCTGCCCGGCTACGACACCCAGGTCACCGGGCACCTGGAGGTGGCAGCGGCCATCGCCGCCGGTCTCGCCGACGTCGGCGTCGCCAGTGAGCCTGCCGCGCTGGCCTACGAGCTGGCATTCGTGCCACTCGCCGCCGAGCGATTCGACCTGGTCGTGCCGACCGCGCAGGCCGGGTCACGGGAGATCCAGGGGTTGCACCGGGCGCTGAGTTCGCCCTGGCTGCATGATCAGCTGGCGAGCTTGCCGGGCTACAGCGTGGCCCAGTGCGGCGAGCGTCTCGCGACCATTGGCGGGCAGCCGCCGAGCGGCGACTGAAGATTTCCCCGGCGTGCCAGCTGGGGCGGGGCGGGTGGCAGGCTCCGCTGCGCGCTAGGAGGCCTTCCTAGCTAGGAGGCCTTCCTCGCTAGGAGGCCTTCCTCGCCATGATGAGCGTGGTCTGGTAGCGCACCTCGAGCTGACCGTCAGGAAACTGCGCGGCGATGATCGCGGCGACCTCGCCCAGGACGGCGGCCCGTACCGCGGGCTCGAGCGCGATGACGTAGGACTTGCTGCGCTCGTCAGTCAGCCACTGGGCCGCTGACACGTGCCGGACCCAGGGCAACACCACGGTGCCGGCGGGCTCGACCCGGCCACGGGCTCGGGCCAGCGCGCCGCTCCAGTGTGGTTCCAGCTCGGTGTCGCGCTGGCGCCGCCAGGTGTAACCGGGACACTCCCGCTCGAGCAGGTCCTCGTACCGGTCGAACCACCGCTCACCGGCCGCGCTGGCCCGGTTCCACCAGGCCGCCCAGTACCCGCCTGGCTTGAGCACCCTCGCGACCTCGGCGGTAGCGCGCGGCGTGTCGAACCAGTGCCACGCCTGGGCGAAGGTCAGCAGATCGGCAGCTGCCTGCCTGACCGGCATGCGGTGGCCGTCGGCAAGCACACAGGGGATCTGCGGGCTGCGGGCCCGGGCGCGGCGCAGCAGCTGCTCGCCGATGTCCAGACACACGACAGTGGCCCCGCGAGCCGCCAGCTGCCGGCTAGCGATCCCGGTGCCCGCGGCGAAGTCCAGCACGAGCTGGCCGCGCAGCGACCCCGCCCGACGCTCTAGCTCGTCGAAAACCGACGACGGATAGGACGGCCGAGCCGTGTCATACTCCTCGGCCGCCGAGTCAAACAAGCCGCTCATCTCAATCGGCGATCGCGGAGCCTGCCCGTTCCGATCAGAAGGCCAGTCGCCGCGACCGCCGATGTCCACGAATCAGGGTCCGGCTACTCAGCCCGAGTGACCGAACACGGGCACGATCGACGCCCTGGCGATGGTCGCGAACGTCAGGTTGAAGCCCGCCACGGCCGGAGAGATGTCGGAGTCGACGCCGAGGTGATCGGTGCTCAGCGCGTGCACCGTAAAGACGTACCGGTGTGGCTCGCCAGGCGGCGGAGCCGCGCCGCCGAAGTCCTTCGTGCCGTAGTCGTTGCGGACCGAGAACGCGCCGGGCGGCAGCGCTCCCGCAGCGCCGCTGCCGGCCCCGCGTGGCAACTCGGTCACCGACGCCGGGATGTCCAGGACTAGCCAGTGCCAGAAGCCGGAACCCGTCGGAGCGTCCGGGTCGTAGCAGGTCACCGCGAATCCCTTGGTCTCCGCGGGGAACCCGTGCCAGTGCAGCTCAGGCGAGATGTTGGCGCCGCTCATGCCGAAGCTGTTGTAGACGTGGTCGTCGGACATCTGCGCGCCGTCGGCGACGTCGTCGCTCTCGACCGTGAACGACGGCACCGGCGGCAGGAAGTCGTGTGGCAACGGAGCACGATCGGTCATTGCTTCCTCCAGATGGGAATGGCCAGCGTCGGCCAAGCCCACGCTAACGGAAACAGCTGCCGGCTGACCCGCCTAGGCGACGTCCGGTCTACCGAGGGTCAGGCTTGCCTTTGCGTCGGGGCTAAACTGCCCCATGCCGGGGCGAAGGGTTCCATGGCACGGCTGCCCGCTGTGTGCCTGACTAGCAGGGGGGAACGGGGTCGTACGGGGCTGACGACGCTCCAGCGCAGCGGAAAATCGAGTCAGGAGCGGGAGCGTGCGAATCGGACGCGGGGCAGGGGCATGGGCACGGCGAGCCGTGCTCGTCGTGGTCCTGGTCGGCGCCGCCGTCATTCCGGGCCGGGCCAGCAGTCAGCAGGCCCAGCACTGCGATGGCCCGCGCTGCCGTGCGGCCGGGTCGATCCTCTGGACTGCAGGAATGCCCGGCTCGTGGCTCGCCGTCCCGGGCGTCACGGGCACCGTTCCCAGCCTGGACACCGGCTATGCCGCACTTGGCGGCGGCCTGGCGGTGTTCGCCGATGGCCTGCGCGTGACCGCGTTCGAGGTCGGCACTGGCCGCAGGGCGTGGCAGACCACTATCTCCGGGCTGCTGCCTGGGTCGGTGATCGTGGGCGTGCGCGCGTTCCCTCATGAGGTCGCGGTAGGGGTGCAGCCGCCGCCTGGCGAGACACCGGAACGGGACGAGGTAATTCTCTCCGAATCAGGTCAGCAGGGCAGGATCTATCCCGCAGCCGCCTATGGCGGCGCCATCGCCGCTGCCGGCGGGAGCACTGTCGTGGTCGGCCGTACCGCGGTGACGGCGTACGCCAACTCATCCGGACGGGTCCTGTGGAGCCGGGCCGTCGGACCGCCGGGCCAGACGTGGCGGGTGTCTGGTCAGTACATCTACGTCGCGCAGCCAGACGGCTCGGCGGGCGTGCTGGAGGTGCGCCGGATCAGCCTCACGTCCGGCGCCGAGACGGTCGTGCGGGCGGGACCCCACGCGGTGTTCCCCGGAGCGCTCAGCGCCGTGGCCGACGGGGTCATGCTGTTCACGACACCCGGTGGCGTAGCTGGCTACGACGGCAGCACGGGTCGGCTGCTCTGGCCGGAGAAGGCCACGCTTGAGCTCACTGACCCCGGTACGGGCGTGGCATACCTCGCCAGCGGCACCGCGCTCGAAGGTGTCTATGTCGCCTCGGGCACTGTGCTCAGCCGGGCGGCGCTGTCGGTGGCGAGCAGCCTCTACTGGGTCTCCGGCGGCGTGGCGCTCGGCCTTGACCAGGACGCGCTCGGTGACGCCTGGGGATACAGCCTCACCTCGCGCCGCGTGCTGTGGACCTCTGCCGGCCTGCCGTGGCCGCACTTCTTCGTTGATCTCTCCGGCCTTGGCGGCAGCGCCATGCAGGGCGGGAAGGTGGTACTCCTCGCGACCTGCGCGCGCGTGGGTGCGACGACCGCGGGGGCCGCTGGCCCGAGCTGTTCGCGACCGGAGCTAGCTGCCGTGCTGATCTAAGCCAGCGGCCGTGCTGATCTAAGCCAGCGGCCGTGCTGATCTAGCGGCCGCCGTAAGTCAGCGGGCTCACGTAGGCGGGTGAGCGGCACAGATTGGACTTGGCGACGTTCTTTGAGGCCGCGACTGTTCGCGTGGGCACGCAGCTCTTGGCGGGTCCGGACCGGACGGCCAGCACGATCGAGCCCACGGCGAGCGCGATCGCCAGCGGATAAAACAGCACGATCCGCTGCCGACGCCGCAGCCGGTGCCGAGGCCGGAGCCGCCGGATGTGCAGCCGCACCGCCATGGCGGCCAGCACCATACGCAGCCAGGCGAGCTTCGCCATGAGGCCGTGCCGGAGCTGCTCGATACGCGGCATGTCTTCGTTATGCGTCAGTCTGCCGAAAATCGCGTAAAGCGCCGCAAGCTTCGGGTCTGTCCCCCGCAGCGTCCGGTCCATGTGTTCCAGCACCATCCGCTGGCGTACAGGCAGACCCATTCGGAACCTCCAGTGCCGTGTCCTCACCGGCCAACCTAACAACTACCCCGTGATGACCTCGTAACCGGGCTGTGGCCATCCAGTGATCAGAAATGAACGGGCAATGACATCTGTAACGCCGAGATCGGGATGCCCGGCATGCCACACTGGGGCACGCTCGGACCTAGCCTGATGCCGAGAACTGCTCCAGGTGTCGGCCGGGCCACAGGGCCCGCCAGAGCAGACAGGGGACGCGGTGTCCAGCCAGACCGTTCTTCAGCTCGTTGTCGGCGTGGCGATACTCGGTTTCGTCGTGTACCGCCAGTTGCGGGCCCGGCCGTTGCGCATGAATCAGCGACTGCTGCTCATCCTTTTCCTGCTCGGCGCGATCGAGACCTACGGGTACTTCCAGAGCGGCAAGCACAGCGCCTCGGCTGCGGCTGTGGCGCTGTTGGGCAGCCTCGTGCTGGCCGCAGTGTTTGGCGTGGTGCGAGCTTTCACCGTGCGAATCTGGGAGCAGGACGGGCAGCCGTGGGTCCAGGGCAATGCGCTCACGGCCGTGCTGTGGGTGATCGCGCTGGCCGCGCACCTTGGTTTTGATTACCTCGTCGGGCAGCACAAGGACATCGGCGATATCGGCGACGCGACAGTGGTGTTGTACCTCGTGGCAAGCCTCGGAGTCCAGCGCGCCGTCATGACCTACCGCGCGCAGCGGATGCAGCCTTCTGCCGTTACCTGATAACGAGCATGGCTGGCGCGCTTGCGGTCAGCCGCTCGCCCGGCCCGCGCCCGCTCCAGCTGAGGGCGCACGTTAGCCGTGCCAGATGGCATCCCTGCCCTGGCCCGCCACGAACACGCGGTAGTAAGGGTTCGGTATGCCCGACGTCGCTAGGTAGGCGTTCCCGAGCAGCGGCCACTGCGACTGAGCGCGGGCCGGCGTGCGCCGGTGGCGCGCCGGGTCGTCATAACCGAGCGCTCGATGCGCCGACACCAGCGCCAGGCTCAGCCAGCACACGAGCCGCATCGCCAGTGACGGCGCGGCGTGCCGAGGACGGTAGAACAAACGAGTTTCGCCACGCGGGCAGTAGATCAGGAGCCGCCGTCCACCCATAGGTCCCCCCTATTCGGTAGGCCCTCACTGTCTGCCGGGTGTCGGCACTAGCCAGCGCCGACCCGGAATGTCCGATACCGCTCGCCGCGGAGGCCAGGCTGGTCCTGCCTTGGCACGCGCACGCCTGTGCATGCCTTGGCGCGCCGCCGCCGCGACGAACCCTGTCGGGGACGTCGCGGCTGAGCCCGCTCGCACGGCGCGTGGTACATACGCCACGCAATTCCGCAACTACTGATTGTTGTAACGCATGTTGCACTTTGCAAGCCGCTTCCCGAACTTTCAAGCAGTTTCGGTCCGTGGTGGCACACCAGCCTTAGTGAGCCCTGTGCGCGCGGTCAACCGCCGTGCGCCGTGAACGCCGCCGTGCCCCGCGAACGCCTGGTTTCCGGCGGCACGTTGTCGGCAGCACGTCTTAGGCCGGCGGGAGGGTCTTCTCCATGAACACGCGCCGGTAGCCATCTTCGGTGGCCCGGCCCGTCACCTGGTAGCCCAGGCGGGTGTAGATCGCCTGGTTCTCCGTCATGACCTCATTGGTGTACAGGGCGAGCCGTCGGATCTGGCGTCGCCGAGCCTGCTGTTCGGCGAACTCCATGAGCCGGCGCCCGAGGCCGTCTCCCTGCCGGTCGGGATGGACGGCGACATTCTCAATGAGCAGAGCGTCGTCAGTCTCGGTGAGCGAGATCAGCCCCGCGATTGGGCTGCCGGTCACCCAGACGGCGCCCTGCTCGACGGCCGGGCCGTAGTCACGCAGGAGTGGCGCCGGCGGCCGGTCCATCCGGCTGAGGTATTTCTCATAGGCCGCGGCGATGACGTGCTGAATCGCTGGCAGGTCCGCCGCCGTGGCCAGCCTGAGCCGGGCTGCCGGTGCCGGCGGGGGAGCCTCGGATGGGCGGTGAGCGTGCAGGTCGAGCCAGCCGCGGTGGCTTCGATTGCGGCTCACCTGGTCCAGCGTGAATCCTGCTGCCGCCAGCGCCGGCCCGAGATCACGCTCGCGATGCAGCGTGAACCACCGCCGTCGGTCCGAGCCGTACCGCGACGCCACTTCGAACCGCTCGCCATCGCCCTCGGCAACGTGCAGGTACAACTGGCCGCCGGGGCGCACGATCCGCGCGAACTCTGCTAGGACCGTCGGCACGTCGGCCAGAGGTATGTGGATCAGGGCCGCCTGCCACCAAACCGCGTCGACGGCGCCGGTGCGCAGCGGAAGGTGACGCATGTCAGCCTGCGCAACATCCAGGTCGGCGCCGGCTGCGAGCTGACCAATGGAAATGTCGAAGCCCGCCACGCGCAGCCCGTGGGCACGGATCAGCGCCGCTTGAATGCCGGGGCCGCAGCCGACGTCTGCGACCACCGCGCCGGGTGGAAGGCTGGCCGCAAACGCCGCGATCACCTCGACGGCGCGGGGCGAGGGCACCGCGTTGCGCCGTGCATATTCCGCGGCGATGTGGTCGTAGGTCTGCTGTGTTTGAGCGATGGGGATGCGCGAGTCCACGATGCGACGGTACCGGCTGGTCCGCGGGCTGCCGTTACCCGATCGCACGCCGGGCAGACCGGTCGCGCTCGCAATCACGTTCTGGGGTCAGGCTCCTGGCTAGACTCGCGGAATGCTGGCCCGCGAGCCTGAGAGCGCGCTGATTGTCGAGGTCCCGGCTGCCGAGCCGGTGGTCGGGCGATATCGGGCGGCGCTCGACCCGAACGCTAGCCTCGGCATACCGGCGCACGTGACGATACTGGCCCCGTTCATGCCAGCAAGCCGGGTTGGCCCGGACGAGCGTGACCGCCTTGCGAGCGTCTTCGCTGCAGTGAAGCCGTTCGATCTCCGGCTTGATCGCACGTGCTGGTTCGGGACGACAGTGCTCTGGCTTGGGCCAGAAGATCCGGCTCCCTTCCGCGACCTGACGGAGCGGGTCTTCGCTGCCTTCCCCGACTTCCCGCCATTTGGCGGGCAGTTTGCCGACGTCGTGCCGCACCTGACGGTTGGCTTGCAGGGCGACGTCGACGAGATGCGCCGAGCTGAAGAACAGATTCGACCGAAGTTGCCGATCGCGGGCTGGGTGTCTGCCGTGGCGCTCAAAGCCGAGTCGTCGCCAGGCGGATCCTGGGCAACAATGACGACCTTCACGCTGGGGTAGCAGCTCCCCAGTCCCGCCAGTGCACGCCTGCGGTCATCCCGATCGCGCAGGCGATCCATCACGCCGAATGCCACCGCGGACATGTGCTGTCCGTCCTCGCCGCGCACGGCATCGAGATTCCCGGCCTCGATATTGGCGAGGATCTGGACGTATGGCATCACGCCAGCGCGGTGGGAATGATGCACCAGGTCACTCCCGCCCTGGGCGGGGAGATTCTCAGCTGACGGCTCGGTCTCTCGCCGTCACTCCCTGCGGACTCGCACGTCGTGTACACTGATCTAAATAGAGAGCACTGATCACTCACCGAGAGGAGAGTGCGATGTCTGACAATTCGTCGACTCGGTACGTGACACCGACCACGCCGATGGGCCGCCGCATTGGCCGCTGGTCGAACGGGTTGGTGGCCGCGCTGACCCGTCGGGGAATCAGCCTCAAAGGCAGCCGCGTGCTGTCCGTGCAGGGCCGCAAGACCGGCGAGTGGCGCAGCACGCCCGTCAACCCGCTCACCTACGAGGGCGAGACGTACATCGTCTCGCCGCGCGGTCAGACGCAGTGGGTGCGCAACATGCGAGTCGCCGGGGGTGGCGAGCTGCGAGTGGGGCGGCGGGTGGAGTCGTTTACTGCCACCGAGCTGCCCGACGAGCAGAAGCCGCCGCTGCTCCGCGAGTACCTTCGGCGCTGGAAGTTCGAGGTAGGGATGTTCTTCGAGGGAGTCGGACCGGACGCGCCGGACTCCAAGCTGCTGGAGATCGCGCCTGGTTACCCCGTGTTCCAGATCACCACGCGGCAGAAGTAGCCAGATTCCTCGGCCTCGCCGAGCCGGCCTTGTAACCGAGCCCAGTCACTCGGGACCAGGTTTCGGGTCCGTCCGCCGTGGCGGGCCCATGCACACCACTGTCACCGGGCTGCCGCGGGAGGAGGCAGGACCCGCCGCGCGTACGCCGCTGGTCTACGCAGGACTGGATTGCGAGCTGACGCAGCGGATCGTGATCCGCCTCTCGTTCGCGTAGTCGTCACAGTTCTCTGTGCCGGGATTGTCGCGGAGCAAGCCTGCCCAGTCAGAGAGCCGCTCCACGCGATAGCCGTACGCGCCCAGCATGATACGGATCGCCGCGAGGTTCGGACGGCCGACCAGGACCGACTGACCCTCGGTATAGGTGTCGGCCGCCGCCTTCCCTTCCTCGTCGGCGTCCTCGGTCAGCACGTTCACGTTCGGCACGGGACCCATCATGTGCGGGCTGAAAGTGTCGATGATCAGATACCGGGCGCCAGTTCGGCGGATTCCGGTGAGCAGCTCGTTGTACCGCAGCGTGTGGTACAGGAAGCCGAGGCACACGACCACGTCTGCCTTGAGATCCTGCGTGTTGAGCACTTCATGCACATCGCCGCTCACGAAGCTGGCGCGGTCCGCCCCGTAACCGTACTCGCCCAGGTTCTCGGTCGCGGCCTTCACCAGCTCAGGTCGCGCCTCGATGCCGACCACTGATCGGGCTCCGGTCGCCAGCGCCGCGAGCGACCAGCGGCCGTCATGACTGGCGAGATCGAGCACCGAGGCACCGGCAAAAATGTCGCGGTTCTCGCCGAACATCGCTTCGTAGCGGAGATTCAGCCGTGCCGTCGTCGGAGCGGTGCTGCTGCTCAAGTAGAAGCGCGGGAAGTCCTCGAAGAACCACGACGCCTTCCGCGAGCCAGGCGCTGAGTCGGGGCTAGTCAGCGGGCCCGCGTCCAGGGGCGGGCCAGCTTGCCTGCGACGGCGTCTCCGCGGGCGTTCAATGCGCCATGCGACGGCGCGCAGCGCCCTGGCCGCCTGAAACTTGAGCGACACGCGCCGATCGTAGCGAGCGTGAGACCGGGACGTACCGCAGACCCCCAAGCGGGCAGCAGGCCCGCACCGCGTCAAGATGGAGGCTGACAGGCGGCGCCGACGAGTCACGCAGTCATGGGTGGAAGCTTGCTATCGCTCCAGCGATAGCAAGCTTCCACCCATCGATGCGCCCGAGGCCGACACCTAACCGAACGCGCTCGAGTGGTCACAGGAGGACTCATGGACAGACCGCGAGCCGACGAGTGGCGATGTCGTGGTGGTTATTTCACCTGGCGTCCGGCGGACAAGGGCGCCACACCGGTGGAGATATTCCATGTCGAGCTTGGCGATGCCGATGGTCCTGTGCTGCTACTCGTCCATGGCTGGCCGACGTGCAGCATCGACTGGTTCGCGGTCGCCAGCGAGCTGAGCACGAGGTTCCGTGTCTGCGCGCTGGACTTCCCCGGTTACGGCTTTTCTGACAAGCCGCTGGGCTGGGGCTACAGCCTCGCTCGAGACGAGGAGCTGATCGAGTTCTACCTGTCGGAGGTAATCGGCGCAGACGCTGGCGTCATCGTTGGCCACGACCGCGGTGACAGCGTGGCGCTGCTGCACGCCGCCCGTTGCGCTGAGGGCCGGTCGGCCTCGCGGCTCCGGCACCTCGTGCTGTCGAATGGCAACATCTTCCTGCCCTTGTCGAACCTGACCGGGGCGCAGCGGATGATCCTTGACGGAGACTCGTGGTCGACGATCGCGGCGGCGCTGACTCCCGCCCAGCTAGCCGCGGGCATGGGTGCGAGTACCTTCACCCCGCCGCGCAAGGCCGGCGATCCTGAAGTCGAGGCCCTGTCTGCCACGTTCGGCCACAACGACGGCATCAAGGTTCTGCACGACACAATCCAGTACCTGGTCGAGCGGTCGAACGACGAGCGCGCGTGGCTGACGGCGCTCGCCGAGGCGTCGTTTCCTGTGACGCTGATCTGGGGGCTCTACGACGCCGTTTCACCGCCACGCGTTGCCAGCTACGTGTGGAATGAATACCTGATGCTCAGGCCGACCGAGAATCGGCTCTACTTCATCCCGGACGCGAATCACTATCTGCAGGTCGACCGGCCGGACGCATTCGCGCGGGTTCTCCTGCACACGCTGGACCAGGGCGACGATCCGCAGCCTGGTCCGCTGGGAACAGAGCTGGGTGCGCCCCTGCTGGTCGATCGATCTCGTGCGCGGTTGCCTGACTCAGCAGACCTTCTTCGTTCGTAACGCGGGCAGCTCTCGGCCAGATGCCGCTCGACAACAGCTGCCGTCCACCTGTGGCGCACTCGAGCGCGGTACTGAGCGAGCCAGCGCTGACCTGCGTGCTACGAGTCGGTCTCGGCCGCGGCGGTCAGCCCTGACAGAACGCGGCCAGGTGCCGGGCGGTGTCGCGGCTGATCTCGGGGCACGCGATGGTGAAGATCTCGGTTCCGTGCATCGTTCCCATGACCTGGCGGCCGCGGGCTGGAACGCCGGCGCGAAGAAGCAGCCGGTAGAAATTAAGGCCCTCGTCGCGCAGCGGATCGCACTCGTTGACGCTGATGACCGTCGGCGGGAATCCCTCGACGTCCTCGACCGTCGCGAACGACGGCCAGGCGAGCGGGTTTCGCTCCTTGAAGGCCTCGATGCCGTAGCCGACCGCGCCGCGGTTGTTGTGGAGCTCCAGCAAGATGCCGTTGTTCTCCGTCGACGAGGGACACTCCGGCGTCGGCCACTCGCCAGCGATGTACGGGCACAGCGCGTACAGCCCCTTGATCAGGCCGAGCTCACCGTCCTGCTTCAGCTTGAGGCCGACGGCCAGCGTCAGGTTGCCACCCCCGCTCTCGCCCGCGACGACGACGCGGGATGCATCGATGCCGAGCTGGCCGGCATTGGCGACGACCCACCGGAGGCCCGACACACAGTCGTTGAGCCCGGCCGGGAACGGGGCCACCTCAGGAACCGACGAGGCTACGACTGAATTGCGGAAGTCGACCATGACGACGGCGACACCGTTGGCTGCGATGAGCTTGCCCCAGCCGCGGTACATGCCGTCGTAGCACGACAGCGCCGCCATGCCGCCACCGTGGATGTAGTAGACGCAGGCGACGGTTTCTGCGTTGTCGGGGCGGATGACCTGAAGATTGATCGAGTTGCCATCGGGCTGGGAAACGACTTGCTCGGTATGCACGCGCAGCCCCGCGGACGGCGCGGCCTCCTCGGTATCGCACAGGTCCATAAACGTCCGGAACTGCTCCCGCTGCTGCCGCGCGGCGTCCGTATTCGCCTCGGCCAGCAACGTGTCGCGACTATCGACGTCGCCCGCGTTCTCCGCCGGAACGGCGGCCAGCAGCGCCTTGAGCCTAGGATCCAGCCGGATGTCAGCGGCCACGTCGTACGCCATGACGCAGTTCTCCTCAACCTGTCTCGACCGGTGGCGGGCGGTGTGGTCGCCCAAGACGCTCAGCGACCGATGCCGTCTGCTCTGGACAATAGACGCAAACTCGCCTCGCCGTCATCAGCCAGGCCGAGCCTGCCAGGAGCTATGCGGTTGCGTCAGCAAGGCATCAAGCCCCTGAACCGGAACGCGCTTCTTGTCCATGGCGAGCGGCGCGTAGGCAATCTGGTTCCGCTCGATGGGCAGCGACGTTACGTTTGCACCGGTCATATTCCGGAAGCAGAACATCCGGGATCGGCGATAGCGTGCGGCTATGACCGCCACGAACGATCAGACAGCATCGGCCCCGACCGCGGAAGACGACCTGCCGGAGGCGCAGTTCGGGCCGCATCGGTTCTACGCCGGCGAAGGCGGCGGCAGCCAGCAGTTCCGGGGCGCCCGATTCAACGTCGCGGACATGCGCGGCGCCCGATTCGAAGTCGCGGACATGCGCGGCGCCCGGTTCACCGACTGCGACCTCACCGGAGCCACCTTCCGGGACGGCTGGCTGGTCGACGTCAGCATCTCCGGCTACCTCAGCAACGTCACGGTCAACGGCGTCGAGGTCGCCGGCTTTGTGAGTGCCGAACTGGACCGGCGGCACCCGGAGCGGGTGCAGTTCCGCGAGATCAAGAACGCCGCGGACTACCGGGCGATGTGGGACACCATCGAGCGGTTGTGGGCCCAGGCCGTCGAGCGGGCCGGGCGGCTGCCCGTGGCCGCGCTGTCCACGCAGGTCAACGACGAGTGGTCGTTCGCGCAGACGCTCCGCCATCTGGTCTTCATCACCGACGCCTGGGCGAGCCGCACGGTGCTCGACGAGCCGCGGCCATCACCCCATCGGACTGCCGCAAAGCTGGTACCCGGCCGCAGATGCGGCTGCGCTCGGCATTGACGTTGCCGCTGAGCCCAGTTATGCGGACGTCCTGGCCGCCAGGGCCGACCGCGCCTCCGTGATCCGGCGGATCGTCACGGACCTGACCGACGATGGCCTGGACCGGCTCTGCCGGCGGTCGCCTGCGCCCGGCTACCCGGAAGAGGAGCGGTCCGTGGCCGACTGCATCGGCGTGGTCATGGACGAGGAGATCGAGCACTACCGCTTCGCGGTTCGTGACCTTGACGTCCTGGAGGCCGGCGGAGCGGACCAGGGCTGAACCACCGCGGTCGGGGTCCGTCAGTCGGCGGCCTGGCGGAGGCGGAACGCCGTCCTGGTCGGTGACGCTGTCGTCGAGCAGCCAGCACAGCCTTGCGGTCCGGGTCGGTCAGTCGGCCGGCTGCCAGAGCCGGAACGTCGCGCCCTGGTCGTCGACGCACTCCGCCAGCAGTCCGTACCGCCTGCGCTCGGGCTCGTCCGCGCGACCCCCGGCCGCCCTGACCCGATCGACAGCGGCGGCGATGTCGTCGACGCGGTAGGACAGCTGCACCTCGGGCTGGTGGCCCTCCGCCGGCATGATGGCCACGGGCGGTCTCGTCTCCTCCGTGCGCCAGGCGTCGCGGTGACCCGGCGTGAACGGCACCTGCAGCACGGCCTCGTAGAACTCCCTGGCCCGGCCAGCGTCGCGTGCCGTCATCGTCACGTTCGCGATATCGCCCTGGCGCAGCCGAGTGGCCCTGGGTGGCGGCCTCAGCAGCATCCAGCGGTGGCCGAACGGATCGATGATCACCGAGCCGCGACCGTAGGGCTGGTCGACCGGCTCGCGCTCCACCGTGGCTCCGCTGCGCCGGGCCAGGTCGGTAATCCCGTCAACGTCATCGACCTCAAGGTGGAGGGTGTGGCTGAACGTTGCAGGGGAGTCCGGCGCGCGCACGGGCACGTCGGGCCAGAGGTCGGAGGCTTCGGCGAACATCAGCACGGCATCGCCGATGCCTACCTCGGCGTGGCCTATCGTGCCATCCGCGTTGACATAAAGCTCGCCTCGGCGCTGCGCGCCGAATACCTCGCCGTACCAGTCCATAGCTCGGCGGGCGTCGGACACCACGATGTACGGAGTGAGCGATGGGGGCCAGGCGGGCTCGCGGTCGACCCTGGTCTCGGCTGTCTGCTGGGACATGATTCCTCCTGTTGATGCGAAGACTTCCCTGGTCAGTCGCTGCCGCAGGCGCCGAGCGAAGGCGGGGTCGGGTTCGGCCGGCGTGACGGGCTCGCGCAGGGCCTCGAACGGATCGGTCATGGCGAGCCCTCCTCTCCCTCATAAATCCGCCGGAAGGCGGAGCGAGCCCGCACCAGCAGCGCCTCGGTTGCGTGAACGGTACGGTCGAGGTGCTGCGCTACCTCAGGCACCGGCAGCCCGTCCAGATAGCGCAGCGTGAGCGCGGCCCGGTGGTGCGCGCCGAGGCGGTCGAGCACCTCACGGGCCTGGAGCCTGTCGATGGCCGCCTCCCAGGGGTCCTCGACGCGGTCGCGCCCGCCTTCTAGCAGCCGCAGGCCGCGCTGCTCTCGCTCGGCCCGCCGCCAGTGGTCGGCGAGCTTGTGCCGGGCGACCCCGATGAGCCAGGCGATCGACGGGTCGGGCGCGCCCGGCTTGCGGACCGCGTTCACGGCGGCGAGGAACGACTCGGCCGTGAGATCCTCGGCCAGGCCGGCGTCGCTGCATCGCGCCAGCAGGTAGCCGTAGACGTGCGGCAGCGCGTCGTCGTACAGCTCCAGCAGCCCGAGCGCGGGATCGGGCACCACCTGCGGGTGCGTCACAACCTCATCGTCGTCTGAGGCGGCCTCGTTCCGACGCCTTGAGTCGAGCTTTTTCGAAAGGTCCGCTACCGACGTCGGCGACGCACTCATGGCGGCGGCACTCGGGTGGGCCGATTGCGTGACCGTCGAGAGCGCCAGATCGACATGATCTGGCGATGATCACCCAGCGCTCGACCTGGCCGGGCGCGCGCCGAGAGCGGGTTTTAGGCTGCCGTCAGGGGCGACGTCTCGGCAACGCCGACTCACGACGGCGCGCCGAACTTGTCTGCCTGATCAGGGTGTGGAACGTGACGGACTGGATCTTTCAGGGCAACAGCAAGCAGTACGACCTGGGCGCCGCGATAGCTGAGTCACGGCTGCACTCCTGGCGGACGCCGCGCTACCGGGACCGTACGGCGGCTGGTGATCGCGTCTGGCTGCAGGTCGTGGGGCGGGATAGACCCGGTATCTACTACGTCGCGACGATCACGGCGCCCACGTACGAGGACCCTCGATGGGACGATCGTGGCCCGGCGTCCGCGCGGTGGCGTACCGACGTCCGGTTTGACTACCAAATCGATCCGCCGCTGCTGAGGGTGGAGTTGCTGGCAACGGCCGAGCTGGCCGCATTCAGGCCGTTCCGTGGATTCCAGGGCTCAACGGTCCCGGTGCCTTCCGATGTGGCGACGAGATTGTGGGAGCGCGCCGAGCCGCGCCTGGAGCCGCTCGGACCGGAGTAGTTACCGTCCCCGGTAACGTTCGGGCCATGACCATCGAGCCCGACAGCAAGGACTGGACCTGGGTGCTGCGACGGCCCTGCCCGGAATGCGGCCTGGACACCCAGAGCTTCCTCCGCGACGCGATCGGCGGTATGACTCGCGCCAATGCAGCGGCGTGGCGCCCGGTGCTGACCGGCGCTGGCGACGATCCGCGCCTGCGCCCGGAGCCGGGGAAGTGGTCGGTGCTCGAGGATGGCTGCCATGTCCGCGACGTCCTGCGGCTGTATGAGCAGCGGCTCAGCCTGATGCTCGCCGAAGACGACCCGCAGTTTCCTAACTGGGATCAAGATGTCACGGCGCTCGAGGATCGCTACGGAGAGCAGAATCCCCTCGTGGTGGCCGGGGAACTGGCGGCCGCCGCAGAGGTCATCGCAGCGCACTTCGAAGACCTCACCCCTAGTCAGTGGGAGCGCACGGGCCATCGCAGCGATGGAGCGGACTTCACCATCGAGTCCTTCGGGCGGTACTTCATCCACGACCCGGTCCATCACCTTTACGACGTCACTGGCATTCGGTGAGCCATTCGTCAGCCGCCCTGGGCTGATCATTTACCGCGAGCGCGCACCCCAGCTCAGTTAGCGCGAGCGCGCACCCCAGCTCAATTAGCGCGAGCGCGTACCCCAGCTCACTGACCACGAGCGCGGACGCTGGCAGCGGTGACGGTGTGACCTAGCTCACTAGCCCTGCGCCCACCGGGTTTTCCAGTCCCGCTGTGACCAGGTCAAACGCCGTGTCAGTGGGCGTGTCAGCGGCGTGACAGGTCGGCGTCAGGGGCGGCCCCGATGGTGGTCGCATGCGTAATTCAGCGATTGCAGTCTCAGGGCTGCGCAAGGCGTTCGACGACAAGGTCGTCCTCGACGGCATCGACTTCGATGTCCCGGCGGGCACGGTCTTCTCCCTGCTCGGCCCCAATGGGGCGGGCAAGACCACGACGGTCAACGTGCTGACCACATTGATGAAGGCCGACGCCGGGACGGCCCGCGTCGCCGGCCACGATGTCGCGACCGGGACCAAGGCGGTGCGCGCGGCAATCGGGGTCACGGGCCAGTTCGCCGCGGTGGACGAGTTGCTGACAGGCCAGGAGAACCTGCAGCTGATGGCAGACCTCAAGCATCTGGGCTCCGCCGAGGCCAGGCGGCTCGTCACGGACCTGCTGGAGCGCTTCGACCTGACGGAGTCGGCGCAGAAGCTGGCATCGACCTACTCCGGCGGTATGCGCCGGAAGCTTGATCTGGCGATGACCCTGGTCGGCCGCCCGCAGATCATCTTCCTGGACGAGCCGACCACCGGGCTGGACCCGCGGAGCCGGCGCACGATGTGGGGGATCATCCGCGAGCTGGTTGCCGATGGCGTCACCGTCTTCCTGACCACCCAGTACCTCGAGGAAGCCGATCAGCTCGCCGACCGGATTGCGGTGCTCGACCAGGGCCGGCTCGTGGCGCACGGCACTCCCGGCGAGCTGAAGCGCCAGGTCCCTGGCAGCTACGTCCGGCTTGGGTTCACGAACGTCGCCGAGCTCGACGCGGCGGCGCAGATCCTGACCGGCTCCACCCGAGACGACGAGGACCTGACCTTGCGGGTCCCCAGCGATGGCGGGGCGCGATCACTGCGAACCCTGCTGGCACGACTCGACGAGCAATCCATCGATGTCGACGAGCTCTCCGTTCACACCCCGGACCTCGATGACGTCTTCCTTGCCCTGACCGGCCACGCAAGCACAGAGGAGTACGCACGATGAGCACCGATTCGGCGATCATGCTTCGCCGCAACTTCATGCACACCCTCCGGAATCCGACCGCCGTCTTCAACGCAGTCCTGCTGCCGATCGTGATCATGCTGATGTTCGTCTGCGTCATCGGCGGCGCGGTTAACGTCGGCGTCAACTACATCGACTATGCGACGCCGGGCATGATCGTGCTGGCGGTCTGCTACGGGCTGAGCGCGACATCCACGGCCGTGAATAGCGACATGACCAAGGGCGTCATCAACCGGTTCAAGGTCATGGACATCTCCCGCGGTGCCGTCCTGAATGCCCAGGTCATCGCCAGCATGCTCCGCAGCCTGATCGCCATTGCGGGCATCATCGGCGTGGCCTTCGCGCTCGGATTCCGCACGTCGGCGAGCTTCCCCTACTGGCTCGGCGCGGTCGGCTTCATCGCGGTGGCGTGCTTCGCGACCAGCTGGCTCACGGTCGCCATGGGACTGGCGGCGAAAACCCCGGAGTCGGCGGGTATGGCTACCGTGCCGCTCATCCTGCTGCCGTTCCTGAGCAGCGCGATCGTGCCAGCCGCCACAATGCGGGTCGGCTTCCGGCAGTTCGCGGAGTATCAGCCCTTCACGCCCATCATCGAGACCTTGCGTGGGCTGATCACCGGTCACGTGTCTGGCAGCCACCTGGTCGTCGCCCTCGCCTGGCTAGTCGGGGCCGCCCTCGTCGGATACCTGTGGGCGCTGGCCACATACACGAGGCGAGCATGACCGTCCGCCCGCCGGCACGTCGACTACGAGACAACAGGAGAACTGTCATGCCTACATTCGTCGCCGCAGGACCCATCACCGCAGACCTGAAAGTCGCCGGCGCGCACGTGCGGGTCGCCGCTACCGAACGGACCGACACCGTGGTGCTGGTCGAGCCCATCGACCCGGCGAGCCCGTCCGACGTGCGGGTGGCGAGCAGGACCAAGGTCGACTTCAGCGCCGGTCGGCTGACGGTCAAGACCACCGTCTCGGGCGAGAAGAAGGGTTCGGTCGCCATCAGGATCGACCTGCCCGCCGGCTCCGGTTTGGTGGCGAACCTGGCGCACTCGAGCGTGCACGCTGACGGCCCGCTTGGCGAGTGCGAGCTGCACATGGCGTCGGGTCAGGCCCACTTCGAACGGATTAGCACGCTGCTGGCCAACATAGCTGGCGGTGAGGTCGCCATCGGCCATCTAACCGGGCGCGGCACCGTCGGAGGCAGCGCGGTCACGATGCGGGTCGGTCACGCCTCGGGTGACCTCGCGCTCAGCACGAGCAGTGGCAGCCTCAACATTGACCGAGCCGACGGCGCTGTCACCGCCACGACAGGCGAGGCCGCCATTCGCATCGGCAACCTGACGCACGGCCCCGCGGAGCTGATGAATCGCTCAGGAAGCATCGAGATCGGTGTCAGCGACGGCTCCGCTGCGAAGGTGGACGCCGTCAGCGAGCGGGCGTCGGTGCGTAACTCCGTTCCGTCGCCGCGTGACCGCGGCACGTTCGACGACGAGGTCACGGTCTACGCCCGCTCGCGGTACGGCGACATCGTCGTTCAGCGCGCAGCGAGCTGACCCTGCGATGGTCAGGAAGCGAGCGTGACCGCGACCAGCTGCGACCAGCTCGTCTGCATCCCCTCCCGCGTCGCCCCGGCGAACACTGCTTCGCCGAGGCGACGCCGCACCGCCCGCTCGATCCGGGCCGCGTCCGGATTGGAACGATCCGGCAGTCCGAGCACAGCCGCGCTCGCCCCGAGCAGCCGCGCGGCCTGTTCATGCTCGTCACGGCGCAGTGCCAGGTCAGCGACCCCGACGAGCGCCTTCGCGATGAGCGGTGCGTACCCCGCCTCGGAAGCTGCCTGAGAAGCCGCCGCGCGGTAGGTCCTGGCCTCAGTCAGGTCATCAGTGAGGTAGCCGAGCAGGTCGTCCTTCATTGCGCGGATGCTCGGCCGGTCCGCCTGCTCGCCGAGGATGGTCGTCGCGACGCCGATTTGGCGGAGCACCTCCTCCGCCTTGCCGGCCCAGCGGGCGAGCTCCGCCTTCGCCAGCGCTAGCTCGACCAGCGCATCCGGCCAGGTGACGCGCTCCGCGGCCCGCTCGGCGTCGCCGATGGCAGTCGCGCTGGAGTCCTTGTCGCCGAGCAGCCAGTACAGCTGGGCCAGTCGCGACCGCATCCGGATGGCATCCTCGATGGCACCGACCTCGGTGACGACCGACACCGCTTGTTCGTAGTACTCGCACGCGTCGGCGAACTCGCCGCGCGTGGCGATCCGGTCCGCCAGTTCGGTCACGGCGAGCGAGATCCCGTATCGTTCCCCGATCGCTCGGAACTCGGCGACAGCCCTCTCTAGGTACGCGTCGGCGTCTCGCCCGCCCTGGCCGAGCATGATCTGCATCTTGCCGTGCTGGTACAGCGCCAGTGCCCGTACCCAGGGGTCTTCATCGTCAAGCAAGGACTCCCACGCAGTGAAGAACGAGTCCGGCTCCTGCAACAGCCGTTCTAGCGGGGCGACGAGCCGCAGCACCGGGTAGCGGCCCTGACTGCGCCGGCTGAGCCGGGCCGCATCGTGTATCCATTGCGCCGCGTCGTGCTGGTCGGCGCGCCCGGAGGTCACGAACGTTACGACCAGTGCATACACCATGGCCCGGATCTCATCCGGCACCTCACCGGTCATCTTCGTGGCGGCGGTGATCAGCTCGAAGCCTTCGGTCCTGTGCCCGCCGAGCCACCAGTAAAAGCCGGCGGACGCCGCGAGCCGCATCGCCCCGTGCGCCTGGCAGGCGGCGAGCGCCCCCCGCATTGCCGCACTGATGTTGTCGTGCTCAGTCTCGAGCGTGGCGAGCCACTCCAGCTGCTCGGCGCGGCGAAGGTGCGGCTCCGCGGACTCAGTTAGCTCGGTGAAGTAGGCAAGATGGGCGTTCCTGGCCTGATCCGTTTCTCCTTCGTCGGCGAGTCTGTCCGCTGCGTACTCCTTGATGGTGCCGATCATCCGGTAACGCGGCGTGCCGTCGCCGTCGATGAGCAGCAGCGATTTGTCAGTCAGCGAGGTGAGCAGATCGAGCACGTGCGCCTGCTTAACGCCGTCGCCGAGGCAGACGCGCTCGGCCGCTTGCAGGCTCGCCCCGCCCGAGAACACCGAGACCTTCCGCAGCACGGCCCGTTCGGCTTCGGAGAGCAGCTCCCAGCTCCAGTCGACCACGGCGCGCAGCGTCCTGTGGCGCGGCAATGCGGTGCGGCTGCCGCCTGTGAGCAGCCGGAACCGATCGTCCAGCCCGCTGGCAAGCTGGTCGATCGACATCGTGCGCAGCCTGGCCGCCGCAAGCTCGATCGCCAGTGGCATCCCGTCCAGTGCCCGGCAGACGCGCTCCATCGTCGACAACGTCCGCGCGTCGATCGCGAGGTCCTTGTGAACTGCGCTGGCCCGGTCTCTGAGCAACCGGATGGCGGGAGAGGACTGGATCTCGCCGGCGCTGGCGTCCGCCGGCGGCAGGGCCAGCGGCTCGACCGGCCACAGCGCCTCGCCCGTGATGCCGAGCGGTTCCCTGCTCGTCGCGAGGATCCGCAGGTGGCGGCACTCCCCGAGCACTCGGTAGGCGAACACCGCAGCCCGCTCGATCACGTGCTCGCAGTTGTCCAGGATCAGCAGCGCCGCCCGCTCGCGCATTGCCGCGATGAGTCGGTCGATCGGCTCCGCATTCGGCGCATCGCCGAGCAGGGGATCCCGTAGCCCGAGCCCGGCGAGTGTCGCCTGCGCCACGTCACCGTCGGTGCCGATAGCGGCGAGCTCCACCAGCCAGACGCCGTCCGGCTGGTCATCGAGCAGCGTGCGCGCGGTCTCGGTGGCCAGCCTCGTCTTTCCAGCGCCGCCAGGCCCGATCAGAGTGGTCAGCCGATAACCCTCGACGAGCGCCCGGACAGCGGCGACATCAGCCTCTCTGCCGACGAAGCTCGTGAGCTCCGCGCGCATGTTGGTCTTCCGGTTCCCCTCGCGTCGTCCGAGCTCGCCTCGCAGCAGCGCGACGTGCAAGGCGGACAGCTCCGGCGCGGGGTCCGCGCCCAGCGCGTCGGCCAGGGCTTCCCTGGTGCGCTCGTAGACGAGCAGGGCTTCGGTGTCGCGACCATCCGCAACGAGGGCACGCATCAGGGCGGCCACAAGCCGTTCCCGCAACGGGTGCGCGGCCACCGCGTCGGTCAGCTCCGGGACTACCTGAGCTCCGCGGCCGAGACCGACTTCCGCGTCGTACCAATCCTCCGTGGCGGTCAGGCGCAGCCCTTCCAGCCGGGCGACGGCCGCGTCGAACGCCGCGCTCTCCTGCAGGTCGACATCCTGCATGGCCGCCCCGCGCCACAGTGCGAGGGCCTCGCGTAGCAACTGAGCCCGTCGCGCGCCCTCCGTGGCGCGGGCCTGCCGGGCGAGGCTCTCGAAAAGTACGGCGTCGACAGCCTCGGGCTCTACGGTGAGCTCGTAGCCACCCACGTGTCCCTCGACCCACCCGCCAGGGAATGCTTTGCGCAGCCGGGAAACCAGGCGCTGCAAGGCATTCGCCGCGTCTTGCGGCGGGTGCTCACCCCAGATCCAGTCGATCAGCGTCGCCTTCGGGACGAGCCTGCGAGGTTCGAGCGCGAGGGCGATCACCAGCGCGCGCAGCCGGGGGCCCGGCAGATCGGCCACGACGCCGTCGTCGGTGCGAACCACGAATGGTCCAAGCATCCCGATTTGCACGAGATTATTTTCTCATGGTGGCGCTGGCCTGCGTGTTGGCCTCTACGCCCCCGCGCCGCGGGGGCCGTAGAGCGCGCGCGAGGCAATCAGGCACGGAGCGCGCCGGTGATCGGACCTTTTGCGGTGGTTAGCGCGTCGCACGCGGGTCAATGGCGGCGAGAACGGGTTGTGCAGCGGTCTTGGCACAAGTCGCTGTCGTAGGGGAGGCTGCTCACAGGGGCTCTGGTTCGAGCGAGAGGTGCCAGTTGCGGAGCGGGGCTTATCTCTGCGGCCTGTTTGCACTCGGCCTCATTGCGGGTTGCGGAGCGGTGACGCAGTCGGCCCGTCCGAGCTTCGTGACGGTGCGGGGCGCCTACGACTACCAGGGCATGCCGACGCAAGCGAGTTGCGCTGACCTGACCTACGTGATCTCGCTATCCGGAATTGACGGGCGCAAGATCGCCCAGCAAAACTCGCCTGCGACCTGGCGCGGTGGACTGTGCATCTTCCCGTTCTCGTTCGGTCACGTCCGGGCTATGTCTCTCTACCGCATAGACGTTCCCGGCGGGACGCCTGAAGCGTGGCTGACACCGCAGCAGGTTGCAGAGCCCGTGCTTATCTCCGTGTATGACGGCTTTTACATCGGGCCCTTCAACGCCAGCTCTGCCGCGGACGCATCGAAGGCCGGCATCAGCGGCCCGTGCCCCGCTGGGCATCCAGCACCGGCTGCCTCCGCTACGTCGCCCGCTGGACGGGCTCTGTTGGCTCGGGTGCTCCCACTTCCCGCCGATGCGACGCTGACCACCACTGGACCGGCGCAGGGCGTCCTGTCCTTGGCGGGCTACGTCAACGGCCTGTATTCGGGGTCGTCTGGCGAGCAGCAGTACCTCGTGGGCGATTGCTTCCAGGCTGCCGTCCACCGCGAATGGAAGATGCCTGGTGGAACCCAGGTTTCGGTGTGGCTTAGCCAGTTTTTAACGACGACCGACGCTCGGAGCTACATCCTGGCCACGGAGCAGGCTGAGGCCGCTGACCCGGCTAACGCCGACATCTTCCCGGTATCGCGGGTGACCGACGGAGTGGGTTTCGGGCAGTCGAAGCTCGACCAGGACGGCAACACCTTCACCATCGTGCTGGGGGATGTCGGCAACGTCGCGATCAGCATCCATTACTTTGTGCCCGCGTTGCTGGACAACTCGGCGGCCGCTAGCGCCCTTCAGCAGCAGCGCACCTTGCTGGCCTCAGGTTCGTCCTAGCGCGACTCGCCCAGCAGCGCGGAAACTGCTGTCGGGCAAGTCGGTTGCCGTGCGTTTCCGTTCGCCGGCGGCTGGTTCGGGGCCGGTCGTTACCTCGACGGTGACGGCGATGGTGACCAGCCGGGCCGGTCGACCCGCCGCTGAGCCAACCGCCGCACCAGACCGCTTCGCAGCTGCCTGGACTTATTCCCTAGAACTCGCTTCACCCGCCTGCGCTTGCGCGGGCCGCCCCGCCGGATGAACACCAGGGCCAGGCTGAACGCCCCGAGGGCGATCACCAGATCGAGGTGGCTCAGGATGCCGAAGACCAGGAGGAAGGCCGAGGCCATCCCATTTGCGACCCGAGCCCGGTCAAACTCGTGCCGGGCCATGAACAGGAGGGAGACCACCAGGAACACCCCGCCGGCAGTCACGAGTGCTGCGAGCATTTGCCCTCCGGTGGTCCAGCCGATGCCGATGCCGATGCAGTAGCCGTTGCCACCATTCTCGGCACACCATGACGCCCGGCCCCAGGGTACGCACGCTAGTAGCTGCCACCCATACGGTGTTTGGTCCGAGCCTGCCTGCAGCGGCCAGGGGATCGCCCGCGATGGCACTTCCTTGATTGCACCCGCAACCACGCTTCGTCTACTTTGGCTAGCTTTCGGCCTCGTATGCGGCGTTCAGCGCGGCGGCGATGGGTTCGAGATCGGCGATGAGCTGGACCAGTTCATTCGGGTCGAGGGCGTCGTAGGCCGACGCGGCGAGGTCGTCGGTGAGCGCCTCGATTCGGGCCTTAATGGCGCGACCGTCGGGGGTGAGCCAGCCATCGGCGCCGATCAGGCCGCGGTCCCGCATGCCGTCCACAACCGCGGCCAACTGCGCGTGGGGCAGGTGCGAGACTCGGCCGAACCTCTCCGCCTGCATGCCCTGCGACAGGGCATGCAGCACGTGGGCCTCTGTCCCGCCGATGCCGTTGGCGACCAGCGCGACGACATGGCCGTCGCCACGGTGCTCACGCAGCAAGTTGCCCGCGTACCACAGTCGTTCAAGTGGCTGCTCCGGGGTCGGCTGCGTGCGCCAGGCTGCATAGAGGGGTCGCCCCTCTGTTCGAGCGTCGGTGGCCGCCTTGACTGCGAGGTCGGCAGCCCGCGCGACGCTCGTGTTATCAGCGAGGTCGCCGAGCATCCGCCGTAGCGCCACCACGCAACCTCGGTCGCGCGCCGCCAACGCGGCCTCGGGCGTGATCAGGTCCCAGACACGCGGGACGTGGCGGGCGGCCTCGCCCACGGCGAAGTTGTAGAAGATCGCGTGCACGACGCCAGCCGGAACATCGCGGCCCAGCGGGGCTGCCCGCCCGGCAAAATAGGTGTCCCAGTAGTTGCGCAGGCCGAGCGCCATGAGCGCTTCAGCGGGCTCGTGAGCCGCATACGGGATGAGTCCGATCGGCTCTATGAGTCCGTACATTCGGCGCGCAGTGGTGCCAGGGGTGAGCTGCGTCATGATCGCGACCTTCCGTCCGAAGTGCGTCCCTCACCCTGCAACGAACAGCCCGGCCGCGATCCGACACCAGCGTCCCGGAACGCGGACGATTTCAAGCGGCCTGAGCTACGTCTCGCTCCGCCGATGCTCTTCCGGCATGCGCACACGCCGAGTCTCGGCATGCCGTCCTCAGGTCACGGTTCCGCTCGCTGCCGCGGCCACCCGCCCGTACGCTGCCCCGCGTGTTTCGGCAAGGGCCTCGGCCTCGCCCTCCAAGTGGCGGCTGCCCCACTATGGTGCGAACGGGGCCGCTATCTGCTCAGCAAGCACATCACCCTGGAGCACTACGCGCTATTCCACGGTCAATGTGCGTCAGTCACACGTGCGTTTCCCCACGCAACCTCGACGTTCGCCGCACTCCCTGCCGAAATGATACCGGGGGCGAAGCATTCGAGTGTGAGGACATGGTCCCCTGTCACATTGACGTCGACGGTTTTTGGCTTGAGGACGCTGACACTTAAGGTCAGGAGAGTGCGTCCATCGCCAAGTATCGATACGCCAGCTATGTACTGGGAGGGCCACTCGGCCTCCATTCCAACAGTGGCTTCGAACCGACGAGCGCTAGGCTTCAGCCTATATACCGCAGGAAAAGTAGGCAGGTCACCATCGTCGCAGTAGAACGAGATGCTCTTGGGATAAATTGATCCGCGAATCTTGACCGGACCCGGGTAGACCAGCTCGCGGAGACTACTGGCAGGGGTCAGCTCTGAGATATATGAGAACGAGGACGTGCTCGAAGT
>JASHOE010000315.1 GCA_030041275.1 Streptosporangiaceae bacterium | reverse complement strand
GCCGCCGGGTCGCCGCCGCGGGCGAGCGCCGACGCGCCGCCGCGGCCCGCTCGCCCGCCCGGTGAGACCGCGACCGAGCGGCTGCAACGGCTGCTGGCGCTGGTTCCGTACGTGCTCAGCAGGAACGTGGCCGGGATGGCGGAGACGGCGGCAGCCTTCGGCATCACCGAGCGCGAGCTTGTCGACGACCTCAACCTGCTGTGGTGCGTCGAGCTGCGTTCGCCGGACCCGTACTGCCCGATCGATCTGTCCTACGAGGGCGGGGAGATCGTGGTCGCCGAGGCCGAGGCCATCGACCGGCCGCTCCGGCTCGGCGTCGACGAGGCGTGCGCGCTGCTCGTCGCGCTCCGCATGCTCACCGAGCTGCCCGACGTCGGGAACGGCCCCGCGCTGCGGCGGACGATCGCCAAACTGGAGGCGGCGGCCGGGGCCGCGGCTGGACCGAGCGCCCAGGTAGCGGTCCAAGTGGACGACCTCGTCGCGCAGTCGGCGGCGACTGCCGTCGCGGATGCCCTGGAGCACGGCAGGCGCCTGCACATCTCGTACTACGTGCCAGGCCGGGACGAGGCGACCGAGCGAGACGTGGACCCGATGCGGCTGCTGGTGGTGGAGGGCTGGAGCTACCTGGAGGGCTGGTGCCGGCGGGCGGACGCGGTCCGGCTGTTCCGGCTGGACCGCATCCTGGCCATCGAGGTGCTTGACCTGCCGAAGGAGGTGCCGGCCAGCGCGCAGGAGCGAGACGTGGACCGCGGCCTGTTCCGGCCGTCTCCGCAGGACGTGCTGGTCGTGCTCGAGCTGGGTCCGGCGGCGCGGTGGGTCGCCGATTACTACCCCTGCGATCAGGTCACCGAGCTGCCTGGCGGCTGGCTCCGGGTCGGGTTGCGGACGCCGGACACCCGGTTGTTCCGCAGGCTGGCCCTGCGGCTGGGCGAGGACGGGCGGCTCGTATCGCCACCGGAGCTCGCCAGCGAGGTGATGTCCGACGCTCAGGCCGCGCTGGATAACTATGATCAACTAGGATAAATAACTGAAATCGCATCTTCGATGTTGATCAACCGCCAGAACTTGTCGCGCACCGGTAACTTGCCGGTCATCGGGCGGCTGCCGGACCAATCCGTTCGGTGGCTTGGATCGAATGGTGTGTAAAATCTGGACCGAGAGGCGCGTGCTCGGCTGGCGGGGCGCGCTCTGCTGAATGGGGACTTTGAGATGGGCGATGCGCTTGCTCCCTGGCACATCATCATTCTGGTGGTCGTGCTGGTGCTGCTCTTCGGAGCGAGGAGGCTGCCAGGGGCCGCCCAGTCGCTCGGTCAGTCCATGCACATCTTCAAGAAGTCGGTGCAGGGCCTGAACCCGGACGACAAGAACACCGCGGCGAACCCGCCGGAGGCCACGGCGGCGCTGTCCGCCCCGCCGGACGCCACCCAGCAGCTGCTTGACCTGCAGCGCCAGGTGGCAGACCTGCAGCGCCAGTCTGCATCTGCGCCAGGAGGGCAGGCCGGGCAGCCGGGTCAGCCTGATGCGGGCCAGCCGCAGACACATCAGACCGACTGGTCGCCGCTCTAGTTCTCCGACATGGCCGCCGCAAACGACGGGCTGGCCGACGAGCCGGTCAACAAGGACCTGGGTTTCACCCGCCGGGCTAATCCGGAGGCCCGGATGTCGCTCATTGAGCACATCCGCGAGCTGCGCAACAGGGTCATCAAGGTTGCCCTCGCGATCACCGTCGGGTCGATCGTGGCCTGGTTCCTCTACCCGCGGGTATGGGACTTCATCAAGCAGCCGTACTGCAAAGCGCAGGCGGCCAGCGCGCACGGGTCGGCGGCCGCCGCGCTGGCGCACTCGGCCGGCTCGCTGGGCGGGAACTGCTCGCTGTACTTCACCGGACCCTGGGATCCGCTGTTCCTGCGCCTGCAGATCGCCATCGCGGTCGGCGTTATCATCTCCTCGCCCGTCTGGCTCTACCAGCTGTGGGCATTTATCGCGCCCGGCCTGTACAAGCGCGAGCGGCGCTGGGCCTACTACTTTGTCGGAGCCGCCCTGCCGCTGTTCGCCGTGGGCGCTACCATCGCGTACTTCGTCATGACGAGGGGCCTGGAGTTCCTGCTGCACTACGCGCCGGCCGACACGATCGCGCTGATCACGATCAACACCTACCTCAGCTACGCCGGCGCCATGTTGCTCGTCTTCGGCATCGCCTTCGAGATGCCGCTGGTGTTCGTGCTGCTGAACCTGGCCGGCGTGCTGACCCATGCGCGGTTCCGCAAGTGGCGCCGAGTGATCATTTTCCTCGTGTTCGCCTTCGCGGCCATCTTTACGCCGAGTCCCGACCCGCTTTCCATGCTGCTGCTGGCGGTCCCGTGCGTCCTGCTGGTTGAAGGCTCCGAGGTGTTCTGCTGGCTGAACGACCGGCGCCGGGCCAAGCGCGGCAGCCTGGAATTCCCTGGCCTGACCGACGAGCAGGTCGCGGAGTACGGCCTCGACAAGCCGCTCGACGAGCAGGCAGCCGCCAGGAAGTAAGCTGGTTTTTTGGGTCGCTAGGGCCTCCCTGGAGACAGGAGGCTATGCCATGACTGTGTGCTCGCTCGCGGATTACTACGCCGATCGCGCCGCCGAGTACGACGAGGTCTACCGCAAGCCCGAGCGGCAAGGTGACCTGGTCAGGCTGAAGGAGCTGCTCCCGCCGCTGGTCGCGGGCAAGCGCGTGCTGGAGATCGCCGCGGGCACCGGGTACTGGACCCAAGTGCTGGCCACCGCGGCGGCTCAGATCATGGCGACCGACATCAACGCCGAGACCATCGCGATCGCCGCGCAGCGCGACTACGGTCCGGCATCGGTCGCCTTGCGCACTGCGGATGCATATGACCTGAGCGCCGTGCCTGGCGAGTTCGACCTGGTGTTCTGCGGCTTCTGGTGGTCGCACATTCTGCGCGCGGACATCCCGCGGTTCCTTGGCGGCGTGCGCAGCCGGACTGAGCGCGGCACCACGCTGGTGCTCGTTGACAATCGCTATGTAGCGGGCAGCAATCACCCCATCAGCCGCACCGGGCCGGACGGCGACACGTATCAGCGCCGCAGCCTGGCGGACGGCCGCGAGTACGAGGTGCTCAAAAACTTCCCGAGCCGGGAGCAGCTGGCGGCCGATCTGGAGCCCGCCGCCACCGACCTGGCCTGGACCGAGCTGACGTATTACTGGCTGGCCAGCTGCGTGCTGCGCTGACGGGCACCGCGCTGGCCGGCACCGCGCTAGCCGGCACCGCGCTGATCAGCGCAGACGGGCGAGGCTACGGGATGGCGCCGCGGCCAACTAATCTTGGGCTATGAGCTCGCTGGCGGGTCCGCGGCCTGGCGAGGCGGTTGACCGGCCAGAGCTGGCCGCGTTCCGTCGCCTTTATGACTTTGAGTTTGACGAGTTCCAGGTCGATGCCTGCGCGGCGGTGGAGGACGGCCACGGCGTGCTGGTCGCCGCGCCTACCGGCTCCGGCAAGACGGTGGTCGGCGAGTTCGCCGTGCACCTGGCGCTCGCCGAAGGCCGTAAGTGCTTCTACACCACGCCGATCAAGGCGCTGTCCAATCAGAAGTACAGCGACCTCGTCGCTCGCTACTCAGCCACCAAAGTGGGCCTGCTCACCGGCGACAACAGCATCAACGGCGAAGCGCCCATCGTCGTCATGACCACCGAGGTACTGCGGAACATGCTGTACGCCGGGTCGCTGACGCTGGACGGGCTCGGCTACGTCGTCCTTGACGAGGTGCACTACCTCGCTGACCGACTTCGCGGTGCGGTGTGGGAAGAGGTGATCATTCAGCTTCCCGAATCCGTGCAGGTGGTCGCGTTGTCTGCGACGGTGAGTAACGCCGAGGAGTTCGGCGAGTGGCTTGAGCAGGTCCGCGGCGGCACGGCGGTCGTGGTCGACGAGATCCGACCGGTCCCGCTGTCGCAGCACATGCTGGTCGGCCGGCGCCTGTATGACCTGTTCACCGCCCGCGGGGCGGTCGATCCCGAGCTGCGCCGCGCGACGCAGCGGTTTCTGGCGGCGGATCGGCGCCCCGGCCGGAACGGCGGCCGGGGCGCGCGATCTGCGCGCTATCGGCGGCCAAGCCGTCCGGACGTCATCGAGCGGCTGGACGCCGCGGGACTGCTGCCCGCGATCACGTTCATCTTCAGCCGGGCCGGCTGCGATGCGGCCGTGCAGCAGTGTCTGGCGGCTGGGCTGCGGCTGACCACGCCGGAGGAGGCCGCAGAGATCGCCAGGATCGTCGCGGCCCGAACCGCGGGCCTGGCCGACGCGGACCTCGCCGTGCTCGGATACGCCGACTGGCTCGCCGGGCTCCGGCGCGGCATCGCGGCCCATCACGCGGGGCTGCTGCCGACGTTCAAGGAAGTGGTGGAGGAGCTGTTCACGGCGGGCCTGATCCAGGCGGTGTTCGCCACCGAGACGCTCGCGCTCGGCGTGAACATGCCAGCGAGGACCGTGGTGATCGAGAAGCTGGATAAGTGGAATGGAGAGCATCACGCCGAGCTGAGCGCCGGGGAGTACACCCAGCTGACCGGGCGGGCCGGCCGCCGCGGCATCGACGTCGAGGGCCACGCCGTCGTGGTGTGGCACCCTGCCCTCGACCCTGCTGCAGTAGCGGGCCTCGCCGGCACCCGGACTTACCCGCTCACCTCCAGCTTCCGGCCGACTTACAACATGACGGTCAACCTGGTCGGCCAGCTCGGACGGATGCGCGCGGGGAAGCTGCTCGAGTCCTCGTTCGCGCAGTTCCAGGCAGATCGTGGGGTGGTCGGGCTGGCCAGGGAGGCAGCTCGACTGCGCACGCAGATCGCCGGCCTGGCGGTGCGTTGCGAGCGGGGCGACATCGAGGACTACGACGTGCTGCGACGCGAGCTCAGCCAGCGCGAGCGGGAGGAGTCGCGGCAGCGATCCGCCGTGCGTCAGGCTGCGGCCATCGCGTCGGTGGAGAAACTTCGTCCTGGCGACATCATCAGCGTGCCCGGCGGTCGCCGGGCCGGGATCGCGGTGGTGTTGCAGCCTGGCAGGGCGGCCGGGGGCGGTGGGCCGCAGCCGCTGGTGATGACGGCCGGCAGGCAGGTCAAGCGGCTTTCGCTGGCGGACTTCCCGGTACCCGTCAGCCCGATCGAGCGGATCAGGATTCCGTCCTGGTTCAGCCCGCGGTCGCCGAACGACCGGCGGGACCTCGCTTCCACGGTGCGGAACAAACTGGCGGGTAGGGACGTGCCCGATACGCCGAGACCCGGCACCGAGCGGGACACCAAGGCCGTCGACGAGCTGCGCCGCCGGCTGCGCAAGCACTCTTGTCACGACTGTCCTGACCTTCAGGATCATCTGCGTGACCTGACCCGGCGAGGTCGGCTCGAGCGGGACGCGGAGAAGCTCGAGCAGCGCGTGGCTGGCCACTCCAACGTGCTGACCCGGACCTTCGGCCGGGTGTGCGCCGTGCTGACGAAGCTCGGCTACATCTCGGGCGACGACGTGACGCCGGAAGGTTCCCGGCTGGCGGGCTTGTACACCGAGCTCGATCTGCTCGCGGCCGAGTGTCTGCGCCGCGGCACCTGGGCTGAGCTGGCCGCGCCAGAGCTCGCGGCGTGCGTGTCCGCGCTGACCTATGAATCGCGCCGGGAGGACGGCGGTGCGGCGCGACTCCCGCCAGGCCGGCCGCGAGAGGTGCTGGCAGAGATGACCGCGATCTGGACCGAGCTCTCGGAACTGGAGGACGCCCACCACCTGTCGTTCCTGCGCGAGCCGGATCTGAGGTTCGCCTGGACCGCGCACGCCTGGGCGAGCGGCACGCCACTGGACGAGCTGGTCGGTCCAGATCTGGGTGCCGGTGACTTCGTGCGAGCCATGAAACAGCTCATCGATCTGCTCGGCCAGGTCGCTATCGTTGGCGGCGACCTGAGCCGGACGGCCCGGGCGGCGACCGACGCGCTGCGCCGAGGCGTCGTCGCCTACTCGTCTGTGGAGTAGCCGCCGGGCGTGACGAGCCCGGTCTCATACGCGACGACGACCGCCTGCGCCCGGTCGCGGAGGCCCAGTGAGCCCAGGGATTTCGACTTGCACTGGATCGGCTGAGGGCGCAGGCTCTTCCTTCATGCAGATCAGACTCGTCACCGAGGATGACTGGGCGCAGATGCGCGCGGCCCGGCTGGCTGGCCTGGCGGAGGCGCCGTACGCGTTCGCCTCTACGCTTCCCCGCGAGGAGCATTTCACCGAGCAGACCTGGCGGGAGCGAGCGGCTCGGGGCAACACCTTCGCCGCGTGGGACGGTGACGAGATCGTCGGGCTGGCGACGGGAATCGTGCACGACGAGGGCTGGCATCTTGTCGGCATGTGGGTGTCCCCGCAGGTGCGTGGCTCGGGTATCGCCGATGGCCTGGTGACGTCCGTGTGTGAGCTGGCCCGACAGGACGGGGCAGCCTCCATTACCCTCTGGGTGACCGAGGTGAACGGCCGGGCCAGGGCCTTCTACCGTCGGCTCGGCTTCGCGCCCACTGGTAATCGGCAGCTGGTCAGGCCCGACGAGCCTGACCACTGGGAAGAAGAACTCACGCTGCGGCTCAGCTGACGTCAGCACGCCGAGCCCTGGCTGCGCGGCGCCTGGGGCTCGGGCTTTATCCTGGCGCGGTGCCGCACCTGGGCTTGGTCACCGTCGTGGTCAGCGATTACGACCCAGCGATCAGCTTCTTCGTGAACCTGTTGGGCTTCGAACTCGTCGAGGACAGCGCTTCGCTGACCACTGACGGGCGTCCGAAGCGGTGGGTCGTGGTGCGACCGCCCGGCGGGGCAACCGGCGTGTTGCTAGCGCGTGCCGATGGCGACGAGCAGCAGGCGGTGGTTGGCAGGCAAGCGGCCGGGCGGGTGGCCTTCTTCCTTCATGTGGAGGACTTTGACGCCGCCTACGCACGGCTGGCGGCAGCGGGCGTTCAGTTCGTTCGGGCACCGCGACGTGAGTCCTATGGCCAGGTCGCGGTGTTCGCCGACATCGCCGGGAATAGATGGGATCTGACCGGCCCAGCGCAGTAAGGGTGCCGGTACTGCTCCTGCCGGAGCGCGGTCAGCGCGCGAAGGACCAGGGGCCGAAGCGGCCCGCTGCCACGAATGCGGCCATAGCCAGATAGCCCAGGTCGACCACGATGGTCGCCCGCTCGCCGCGGCGGAAGCGCATGGTCGCCGCGCCAGCAAACAGGAGCACGGCGCCCGAAGCGGCCAGCGGCACCAGGATCGGCGCAATGTCGAGGACAGCGGGCATGATCAGGCCCACCGCGCCCAGCAGCTCAGGGACCGCGATGGCCTTCAGGAATCTTGGGCTGAAGTCCGGGGTCCATTCCCCCGCACGGCCGATTGCGGCGAGGTTCTCTCTGGGCACGAGGAGCTTCGTGATGCTGCTGACCAGCAGAACGGCGGCCAGTATTCCGGCGACGGTCCACAGTGCGACGTTCATCTGGCCTCTCCTTGAGTGGTGGGGTCCAGAACCGAGACGAGTGCCGGTGGCGACTTGTGACATCGGGTTCTGGTGTCCGTCCGGATACGATTTCGAGGTGGCAACTCCGCCTTACCTGCAGCGCTTCGTGCTCCCTGTCGTCGCGACCCCGCGGCAGCGCCTGGACAACCTGGACGTGTACTGGCCAGATGGCCGCCCGGCCGAACCGACGCCAGCCATTGTCTTCGTCCATGGCGGTCCGATTCCGGCAGACCTGCAGCCCAGGCCGCGTGACTGGCCTGTCTACGTCGGGTACGGATCGTTAGCTGCAAGCTCTGGGGTCGTCGGAGTCACGCTGGACCACCGGCTGTATTCAGTCGCGGACTATCCGGCCGCAGCAGACGACATCGCCGCCGCGGTGGAGCGCGCGCGTGCGCTTCCCGGCATTGATCCCGACCGGGTAGCGCTGTGGTTCTTCTCCGGCGGAGGCCCGTTGACCGCCGACTGGCTGGCAAGACCTCCGGTATGGCTGCGCTGCCTCGCCGCGACGTATCCGTTGCTAGCACCGCCGCCGGGATGGGACCTCGGCGCGCGCTTTCACCCCGTCGAGTCGGTGCGTACGGTCGGAGCGTTGCCGATCTTGCTGACTCGAGTTGGCCGCGAACGTCCGCAGATCGCCGCCGCGGTAGAGGCGTTTGTCGCGGCGGCCGAGCTGCACCGGGCCAGGCTCACCGTGATCGACGTTCCGGAAGGCCAGCACAGCTTCGACACACTCGACCACGACGAGGCATCACGGTTGGCCGTACGCCAGGCGATGGACTGGGTTGTCACGGCTCTGCGGACCGGGACGAACAGCCAATGCCGATCAGGTGCTCGCGCTCACGCGTGAGCGCGAAGGGCCGCACGTCCCGCAAGCTCAGGCTGTGAGCTGGCGCGCTGCGCCATCCAGTGTGGCACCCGTCGGGCTGGCCGCTGGTAGGACAACGACTGGTACGAACGAGAGGTCAGATCAGGCATGAACGACGAGGTGGCATTGCGCCCGGTGCGCGAGGACGACCTGCCGATGCTTGAGGAGCTAACGCAGAACCCAGAGAAGGCGGGTGAGTTCGAGTGGTTCGGGTGGTCTGATCTTCGCCGCTGGCGGCGACGCTGGGACGAAGATGGCCTGATCGGCCCGGAGGACGGGACCCTGATTGTCGCCCGTGGTAGCCAGCATCTCGGCCTGGTCAACTGGCGCCGGCATCCAGTGACCGTGCCGAGCTCGTACTGCTGGGAAATCGGCATCATGCTGCTGCCAGAAGTACGGGGCCAGGGTTACGGCACGCAGGCGCAGCGCCTACTCGCGCGCTACCTGTTCGCACACACCACTGTGCACCGAATCTGGGCAGGGACCGAGGTAGACAACATCGCCGAGCAGAAAGCTTTGGAGAAAGCTGGGTTCACCCGCGAAGGAGTGACTCGTGCCACCGGGTGGCGCGATGGCGCATGGCGCGACGGCGTCATCTACAGCCTGCTCCGCACCGATCCAGCAGCCGGTTAGAGGTGCGGAGTTCCTGCTGGTCCCGCAAGACCGCGAACGTCCTGGCCGGGCCACGGGCTCGCCGCAGCGTCCGGTTAGTCACCCGGAGCGCTCCGGGACGCGCTGGCCGAAGCCGCCGGAAGGATCTTGGTCACAGGTCCCTGACAATAACTCCGCGCGCTGATCTCAGGAGGATCCATGCAGGAGCACTACGTCCGGCCCGACGGGCTACCGCCGGTCAACGGATATAGCCACGCCGTCGCGTTCAGCGGACGCATGCTAGCCGTCTCTGGCCAGGTACCGCTGGACAGCGAAGGGAAACTCGTCGGCGAAGACGACCCCGGCGCACAAGCCAGGCAGGTGTTCGCCAACCTGGCCGCCGCGCTCGCCGCCGCTGGCGCAGAAATGCAGCATGTCGTCAAGCTGACTATCTACCTGACAAACCTCGACGACCTCGGCGCCGTCAGGCAGGCCCGCGACGAGTTCATCTCACCTGACCGTCCCCCAGCCAGCTCGCTCGTCGAAGTCAGCCGCCTGGTCCACCCCGCGTTCCGGGTCGAAATCGAGGCGCTAGCGGTGACCTGACCCAGCCCGCAACGACAGCCCACCGACCGCGCCGGACTCTCAAGACCTAGATCCACAGGTGCTGACAGTTTCTCGACGACTCCGGCCGCTGGCGCGGGGTGCGCGGGCGCCGCCAAGACGGCCGTGACGACGGCTTCGCGAGCGCGGACAATGGAGGCGCAGCGCGTCCCATCAGGTGCTGTTGACATAGGCATCGCCTTCCAGAGGTGCAGGAGCGGTTCGTTAGCCACGGTCCACGAACCGACGCGGCAGCCGTGCGCCAGCTGGTGATGGCCAGGGCCAAACTCAGCTCGTTTTGGCGGTCGCGGCAGCCGCCTGCTGGATGTTCATCGCGTACGCGAACGGCCACGCCCAGGGTGAAGGGCCAAGGATCCGGCGTTACCTCTCGCCCGCACTTGCCGGACGAAGCTAGAGCGCGGACGCGGCCGGGTTCCGGCTGGTTCGTTCGCAGCTGGCTGCCCCCGATGGCATACTCCGCCTATGACTGGCAGGTGGCACGGCCTTGTAATTGATACCCCGGACCCGCGTGGCCTGGCGACGTTCTACCAGGAACTCCTTGGCTTCGTCCGAGTGCAGGACGACGACCACTGGGTCGTCATCGGTGACGCGCCCGACCGACCCGGCCTGGCGTTCCAACTGGCGCCCGACCTGCAACCGCCTGGCTGGCCGGACGCCAGCCCACCGCAGCAGATGCATCTCGACATTGCGGTGCAGGATATGGATCAGGCCGAGCAGCACGCCCTTTCTCTCGGAGCCGCGCGGCTCCCCGGTGGCAGCGAGACCTTCCGGGTCTACAAGGACCCTTCGGGCCATCCGTTCTGCCTTTGCGTGTAGGTCCCGCCGTCGCGTCAGCCTGGCGACCGCGGCAACGCCTGCCGCTCGCTTTGAACCCTGGGGCAAGGCGTCGGCGTTCGCGGCCGCTGGGATTCACTGCCGGTGAGTGAGCAGTCGGCGCAGGCCGCGTGCCTGCACCAGCCGGTCGCCCAGGGGTACCTCCTCGAACTCGCCAGGATCCGGTGCTCTGAACCCGTCACCGTCGAACCGGGGCACGACGTGCACATGAAGGTGGAACGGCAGACCGTGTGCCTCCACGTTGTTCTGGAAGACGAATGATCCATTTGCGCCGAGAGTCGCGGGGAGCAGGGCGGTCAGCTTGGCCGTGACCGTTATGATCTCCGCGAGTAGGTCTGGAT
>JASHOE010000314.1 GCA_030041275.1 Streptosporangiaceae bacterium | reverse complement strand
CGGCGGCGATAGCAGGCCAGATCGT
The DNA here is from genome assembly GCA_030041275.1 of Streptosporangiaceae bacterium. Taxonomy (GTDB): domain Bacteria; phylum Actinomycetota; class Actinomycetes; order Streptosporangiales; family Streptosporangiaceae; genus JAJYUU01. The sequence goes on along the minus strand of JASHOE010000314.1, from coordinate 12,275 downwards.
GTCATTGGTCGTGATGATCACCGGGATCGTGGTGCTGGCCCACCACTCGCCTATGGTCGTGCAGAAGCAGACCGAAGCCAAAGCCACGCAGGATGCCGCGCGACGCCCAGCGCGCTGAAGCGTTCGGCGCGGCTTGGTGCATCACTGCGGGTGCGTCGCTGCTGGCAGACCCGCCCATTTCACCAGCCGTCATAACGGCAACCTAAGCAAGCCGGTCCGGCCGCGGATCCCGAGGCCCTTGGCTCGCGGCCCACCGCAGGCGATGATCCCTGGAGAAGCGGGACGAAACGGAGACATGGTGGCCACTTCTGATGAGCGTGGCGCGCTCGCCGGGGTTCGCGTGCTGGACCTCACCTGCGGTCTGGCCGGCCCGGTAGCGGGCATGCTCCTCGCAGACCTCGGCGCCGACGTCGTCAAGGCGTACCTGCCAGGCGGCGGGCCATCGATCTCTGATCCTGGGCCGCACATGTGGGAGCGCGGCAAGCGAATGGCCATCGTCGACCCGGCGAGCGCGGCCGACCTGCAGGCCCTCGACCGGCTGATCGAGGGAGCAGACGTAGTGCTGGTGGGCACCAGCGACTCGGCTCTCCGGTACAGCGACCTGCTCGATCGTGGCCACGTGCCAGGAGAGCCATGTTTCTGGATCGTCATGCCGCCCTACCTGCTCGGCGAGACACCCTGGGCGGGCGACCAGGAATCGGGCGGCCTGCTGTTCGCCTGGCTTGGCCATGCCTGGAGCCAGGCTTCTTACGCTGACATTCCGGTTGACTGCCTGTATCCGCTCGCGCTGTACATGCAGGCCATCTGGGCCGCCACGGTCGCGGTCGCGCTGCTAGTCGGCAGGCAGCACGGTCAGGTGCTCGCGCCGCTCGCCGTGACGGGCGGCGCGCACGGCGGTCAGCTGGTCTCCCCCGGTAATTTCGCCATCGCCCGCGACGACCCGCGCGTTCAGCGGCCCGGCGGTCCCGGCGGCGCGTTGCCGAACTATCGCACGTACCGCTGCGCAGACGGCTTGTGGCTGTTCCTCGGCGCGTTCACGAACGCGTTCATCGAGCGCGGTTTCCGCGCCGCCGGAGTCGGCTGGCTGCTCGACGACCCGCGCGTCGGTGGCGATCCGGGGAACGTGCGCTTGCCAGAAAACCTCACGTGGATCACCCGCGAGCTCGAGCAGGTCTTCGCCGGGCGCCCGCGGCAGCTGTGGCTGGATCTGCTCGAGGCCGCGGATGTAGCGGCGGCCCCGGTCTGCGATCCGGGGGCCTGGCTCGACCACGAGCAGGTGCGGGCCCTCGGGCTCCGGGTGCAGGCCCGAGACGACGCCGGCCAGGACATCGTCATGCCGGGCCCGCTCATGGAGCTGTCCCAGACGCCGATCCGGGTGGGCCCACCCGCGTCCACCTCCTGGCCGCCGCTCGGAGATTCTCGTGCGCTGTGGTCACCGCGCACTCGCCCCGCGGCGCACCCGCAGGCCGAAGCGCAACCGCCGCTGGCGGGCCTTCGCGTCCTGGACCTGGGCACGATCATCGCGGGACCCTATGTCGCGACGCTGCTCGGCGAGCTCGGCGCCGACGTCATCAAGATCGAGCGGCCGCCCGTCGGCGATGAGTTCCGAGTCGCACACGGCGGCCGCGGCGGTGCCAGCTTCGCGGTGTTCAACCGGGATCAGCGCAGCGTGATGCTCGATCTGAGGTCAGAAACCGGCCGGGGGGCTTTCGACCGACTGGTCGAGTCGGCGGATGTCATCGTCGACAACTACCGCGCAGGCGTCGCCGACCGGCTCGGAATCGGCCACGACCGGCTGGCGGCGGTCAATCCCCTTGTCGTCAGCGTGTCCATCAGCGCCTTCGGCGCGGAGGGGCCGCTCGGGAGACGCCCCGGCTTCGACCCGGTGATCCAGGCGATGAGCGGCATCATGCGCGCCCAGGGTGGACCCGACCAGACAGACAGCCCAGCGTTCCTGACCGTGCCCATCAACGACGTGCTGGCGGCGGGCCTCGGCGCCCTCGGCGCTTGTGCTGCGCTGCTGGCCCGGACGCGCCTCGGGCACGGTCAGCACGTCGGCGTCACGCTGTGCGCCTCGGCCTGTCTGCTTCAGTCAGCCCATCTGGTGCGGTTGCCGGGTGCGCGAGCAGTGCCGACCGGCGGCCGCGACTTCCCTGGACCGGGTCCGCTGGACCGCCTCTATCAGACGGCGGACGGCTGGGTCCGGCTTGCCGCGGTGCGCCATGCGTTCCGAGACCTGACTGCAGCGGGCCTTGCACCGGACTACGAGCCTGCCGACGACGACGAACTGGCGGCGGCGATCGCGGCGCTGCTTGCGCTGCGGCTCACAGCCGACGTCCTGGAGCGTGCCCGTGCGGCCGGCATCCCAGCGGCGCGGGCACGCCTGCCGCAGGACCTCACCGCCGACGAGCGACTCATCCGGCACGGCCTGCTGACGGTCATCGAGCGGGATGAGGCCGGTGTACAGAGCGTGGGGCCCGGGCGCTGGCTTGAGATGCCGGGGCTGCGCCGCCCGGCGCCTGGCCAAGCGCCGCGGGCAGGCGAACACACCGGCGCCGTCCTGCACGAGATCGTTGGGGCCGCCGACTAATCCACGCGGAACCGACTGGGCGTGCGGAACAATCTGCAGCCAAGTCTCCGCAGCTACGATGAGGAACCTGATCAGGAGATGACAACACCGACCATCTCGATGGAGATCTGATGACAGAAACGGCATCGACCGGCACCGTGAGCGCTGCTGAGCCGGAGCCTGGCTCCTGGACGATCGACTCGATGCACTCGTTCGTCACCTTCACGGTTGAGCACTTCACCGTGGCGCTTGCGCGCGGCCTGGCGTCCGGGCCCACGGGCACGATACAGATCACCCCCGACGTGGCTTCTTCGTCTGTCCGTGCCGCCATCGACGTCGCTACGATCACGACCGGCAACGCCATGCGCGACGAGAAGGTCCTCGGCCCGGACGTGCTGGACTCCGCTAGCTACCCGACGATTGACTTCTCGTCGCGCGCGCTGACGCAGACCTCTTCAGGCCAGTACGCGCTCGAGGGTGACCTCACCATCCATGGCGTCACCCGGCCAGTGACCCTCGACCTGGCCCCGCGCGGTGTCATCACCGATACGTGGGGCAAGACGCGGCTCGGGCTCTCCGCCAGCACGGAGATAAAGCGCAGCGATTTCGGCGTCCTCAAGTTCGGGCATGTCCCGCTGGCAGCGGGCGGCTTCATGGTGCCGGACTCCGTGCGCATCGTCCTCGATATTGAGGCGACGCGCGATTAAGCAGCAGACGCGCTGCGGTCGGCTGGCCTAGCCGCGAACGCGTCCAGGTAGTCGCCGACCAGCGGGACAAACACGGCGAACGCGCGGCCGATCGCCGCACTGAGTGCGATACCTGGCCAGTCGGCGGGCAGCAGCTCGGCGGGCAGATCGGGATCAGCAGATCCGGCTTCATACAGCGGCAGCGCGGCGGCGGCGAATGCCCGCAGCGCTGCTGCGCCCGCGGGCGGTCGCTGCTCGGCCTCGGCTAGCCGCTCAACAAACTCCGCGATCGTGCGCCGGTACAGAGCGGCAACGCCGCTCAGGTCCCACAAGCCCGCCGCCAGCCTGCGGCTGTCGTCCGCGGAGAAACTCACCTTCGTCCGTAGCAGCTGACTACCGGCCGGCTGGGCCGGCAACACCGCGACCAGCTCGTCGTAGCGGTCAGTGGTCGCCACGAGCAGGCCAGGACGCAGGGTCACGTAGCCGAGCAGCAGGGCCGACCGGCGCAGCCGGTCGCGAAAGGAGCGGTACCGCTCAGGGACCGTGTACAGCACGCCGCTGAACGAGCCGTTCCAATCCGGCCGGCCGCCCCTGAGCTGCCGCTCCACGCGGTCCTGGCTTGCGAACACGATCGGTGCGAGCCGGTACCGAGCCTGCCTGCCTGCGCGTTCCGAGGTCAGCCAGCCTTCCCTTCGCATGCGCAGCAGCAGTGACCTGGCCGCTGGGCCTGACACACCGAGGTCGGCAAGCAATCGCAGCAAGACGGGGCCGGCCACCGGCTCGCCTGGCTGCGCTTGCGCCGCGCCGATCGCGAAGCAGACGAGGCCCGCCTGCGGTGATATCTCTGTCGGTCTGCTTCGCGACATCCGCTCTCCAAGAATGCGCGTGTTAGTTCACGATCGTGAGCTATTATGCACCACATGGCGCCGCCGGACACGAAGGCTCCCGCTGCTGGCCGCGACCGGAGCCGACTGCAGTCGCTTGCGATGATCGCCGTGTTCGACGTCGCCGGGCCGCTCATCGCGTACGCACTGCTGCGGTCTGACGGGCTGAGCGCGGTGACCTCGCTCGTGCTGAGCGGCATCTTTCCGGCTGTGGGAGTGGCGATCAAGTTCATCCAAGATCGCCGGGTCGACGCGATCGGCGTGCTGGTGCTCGCCGGCATCGCGGTCGGTACCGTGCTCGGGCTGCTGAGCGGCAACCCCCGACTGGTGCTCGTCGAGGGTTCGGTGCCGACCGCGGTGTTCGGTCTCGTGTGCCTGGGCTCGCTGTGGTCGGGCCGGCCGCTGATGTACCGGTTCGCCGTCGAATTCATCGGGACCGACTCGCCGCGCGGGCGAGAGTTCGAATCACTGTGGCGGTACGAGCAATTCCGCCACATATTCCGGGTCATGACGATCGTGTGGGGTGTCGCCTACCTGATCGAGGCGGCCGCCAGGATCGTGATCGTGGAGCTCACGTCGACCGGGACCGCTCTGGTCATCTCGAAGGTGATGCCGTACGCGGTCGCCGGGGTCCTCGTCGCGTGGATGCTCGCCTACGGCAACTGGTCCAAGCGCCGCGGCGAGCGCGCAGGCCACGTCCAGGCCGCCTTAGCCGAGTCGACCAACCCGGTGGTCCAGGAGACAGACACGAGCGCCGAGCCGCCGCACCCGTAGGGATCGGGTCGCGCAGGTCGCCAATACACTGCGCCATGCGCGTAGTCGAATTGCTGCTTGACGGGTGTGAGCGGGTGCTGCCATTGCTGCGGTCGCCCGGGCTTGCCGAGCGATGGGCAGCGCCCAGTGCCCTGGACCATTGGTCCAATGGTGGTCTGGCCGGCCACCTGGCTCGCTCGGCGTTCAACCTAGAGCACGCCATCCGCAAGCAGCACCAAGGCCCGCCCGAGCTTGATGCGGTCACCTACTACGCCTCCTCGGTTCCTCAGCCGGCCGAACTTGCCATCAGCAAGCGCATCCGCGAACTCGGCGATCAGGAAGCCGCCGGCGGACCGGTAGCACTGGCGGATCGGTTCGCGGCGAGCGTGGCCCAGTTGCGGGAGCGTGCGCTGCCGCTCGATCCGACCACGCCGGTGGAGATGTTCGGCCACGCGCTGACCATTGATGAGTGTGCCGCCGCGTGCCTGCTGGATCTTGTCGTCCATGCCGACGACCTGGCCGTGAGCCTCCGGCTTGAGCCCGTCACGTTCGGCGAGCCGATAGTCGACATGGTCGTGGTGACGCTGAGCAGGATTTCGCGGAATCTGCACGGCGACCTGGCCGTCATCCGTTTCTTGTCGAGGCCGGTTCGCGCACCGGCTGGAGGGATCTCCGTGTTCTGACCGCCGAGCTAACTGCCCGGCTGATCGCCGCTGTCGTCCATGTTTCGCAGCGCTGACGATGGCCTGGATCCCCAGTCCGATGATCACAAGATCCATGATCATCTGGAAGGTGACGAGAATGCGCGCGGCCTCGGATTTGGCCGTGATGTCGCCAAACCCCACCGTCGTGAAGACGGTGACGGTGAAGTACAGCGCGTCGGTATGCGTCAGGTACTGGCCGAAGCTGGCGTGGGACACATGTGCCATGACGACGTAGCTGCCAGCGAACAGCACCAGGAAGAGCGGAATGCTCGTCGTGAGTGCTTCGAGTGCACGCAGGCCGGGAAACGGTGATGTCAGGATCCAGCGAACCTGAAAGACGACGAGGGCAACGAGCACGACAAGCCCGACTGCCAGCGCTGTTATGGCCACCCAGGCGACCGACGTGTTAAGCGGCAGCACGTAGTAGATCGTCACGAACGCGGTTACCGATGCCGCCGCGCGAAGCACCGATGCCGCGATGATTCGCCGTCGGGGTTTCGCCGCGCGCTCGGAGTCAGCGGGCAAATCCTGGTTATCGGCCATCAGTGGCGTGTCTCAGCCGTCACGTCACCGCCGGACGCTCGTGTCGCTCGGGTTCGCACCGGTCTTTGGAACAGTGCTCGCGGCTGTGGCCGACTCTTGCTCCTGGCTGCGCTTGCCAGGAATTGGCGGGTGCAAGACAGCCGCGAGCACCAGCGCGATGACGCCCGCGAGCGCCCAGGCGGACAACACCAGCAGCGGATCAATGATGTCGTGACCGTTGAAATAGGTGATGTTGCGGACAGCCGGCTGCGCGGAACCCGGCAACAGCGCCTTGCCGACGTCGGCGTACCACGGCGTGATCATGTGCGGCCCGAGGGTGCTGCCTGATGAAGAAACGCCGACTGGCACGAACAGCAGCAATAGGACGATGAATCCGAGCCCGCCGATCCACCGAGTTGCGGCGGCGGTCATCGCGGCGGCGGCGAATGCCAGCAACACGCCGACGCCGAACACTCCCCATGGCGCGCCCGTCAGGGCGCCGATCCCGGCGTCGGCGATCGCCGTGGCCACCGCCGCGACGATCACGGAATAGACCGCGATCATGGCGAGGTGCCGGTACTCGTTCAGCTTCGGGCCGATGCGACTGATCAGCTGGTTCCCGAACCCCAGGCTGGGGGCCAGTAGTGCGACCACGAAAAACAGCTGAGCCAGCCCCTGCGGGTCGCCCGAGTGCAGTGGGCGGACGTTCTGCACGGTCAGGGACACGTGAGCCGTGGCGGCTTCGGCGCCGAAGGCCTTGAGGATGGCGTTCGTCTCAGCCTCGCTCACGGCGGTCGCGACGAGCAGGCGCTGGGCGGTCGGACCCGGCACGAGAGCGGCGTCGATGTTGCGGCTGCCGATCCCGTTACGCGCCGCCGTCTCCGTCGGATAGCTGTGAATGACGAAAGCTCCGGGCGCCTGGTGACTCAGCGACGCGCTGAGCTGGGAGGCCTCGGCAGCGGAACCGACGAGGCCGATCGGGACCGAGCGCGGCCCCGGAGCGTGCAACCCGCCGATAAACGCCACGATGAACACCGCACTGACAAAGGTCACGGCGAGGGCGCCGATGAGCGCGCCGAGCGTGGCGCTGCGGCGGTCTTGCCGGTCTTGTGAGCCAGCGCGGCCCACAGCCGTGGCTTCGTGCGCGGCAGAGCGAGAAGGCGATGTGCTGCCGGAGCGCGCGGTCACTGAGTCCGGCGCGCTCTCATCCGCCGGGCCTGGCTCCCCCATGGCCACTCCCGAATGCGTGCAACCCCGTTCCGAAACCAAAAGGAAGTGCACTACCTGCGGCCCGGCATGACCGGTACCGAGGCCCAATACCCCGCGCAGCCCGATCACAAGCGCTCGCAGGGTGCCAACCGCGGAAGGGATCTCGCGGTTCGGCCCGAAGCGGGGCCGAGCTGCAGCTGACTCAGGGCGTAATCACGCTAAACCCAGCCACGAGTCGTGCCATGCTCAGGACCGACGCGCCGACAGCGAGAGCGACCAGGGCCGGGTCGCGGGCCACAGCGGCGCCGGGCGGGACGGAGCTACGCCGTGGATGTAGACGCGGGCCTGGATCTGATGGGCCTTTCGTACGACGTTGAGGCGGAGATCGCGGCCTACGCCGCCCGACTCGGTTACGGACGCCTCTGGGTCGGGAGCGTCGGCGACCCGTTCCAGACGTGCGCACTGCGCTGGGCGGCGTCGCGATCGGCTATAGCCGATGGCATCGGGACGGCCGTCGGGGTCGTGCCGGTGGGCACGCAGACCCCGGCGACCCTGGCCGCCAGCGCTGCAGCGCTAACCCGGCTCACCGGCGGGCGGTTCGTGCTCGGTCTGGGAGTCGGCACGGCGTACGAGCCCGCCTACCGGCGCACGTGGGGAATCGGCGAAGGCTCGTCCCTGGCGCTGGCACGCGCTTACTTGGTGACCACCCGAGGGCTGCTGGCCGGTGACAGCGTGACCTACTGCGGCGGCGGGATCTGCTATGACAGCGCCCGCCTGGCCGCAGCCCCGACCCACACGCCGCTCTACCTGGGTGCAGCTGGGCCGGAGATGACGAGGCTCGGCGGCGAACTGGCAGACGGGGTCTATCTGAGCTGGTGCACTCCCGACACCGTGGCCGGGGCCCGGGTCTGCATCACCGAAGGAGCCAACCGCGTTCGCCGCGATCCCGCGCAGATCACGCTGGCGGCCTCGGCGCGGGTCTGCGTTGACGACGACGAGGACGCCGCTCGCCGGGCCCTCGCCGCAGCGCTCTTCCGCTATGTCACCGGCTGGAATGGCGCACCGCCGCGCGCCTACCGGGCCAGTTTCGTCCGGATGGGGTACGCGCAGGAGATCGCGGAGGTGGACCGGCTCACCGAGCGCGGCGCAACGCAAGACGAGATCATTGAGGCCTTCCCCGAGCGCATGCTCCGCGGGCTGGGCTATTTCGGGCCCGCGGCCGGCGCCGCCGACGCGGTGCGGCGGCAGGTGGCCGGAGCCGACACTGCGGTCGTCAGAGTCGTTCCGGCCCGCTCAGGCGAGGCCGCCGTCCGCGCGATTCTGGATGCCTGCCAGCCGCTTCTCGGGTGAGTGAGCCGCCGATTCTTGGGTGAGTCGCCGATTCTGGGGTACTCCGGCAGGCACTGGCCGGCCCGCTACGCCGCATCCGGCTGCTGAGCTAGGCCGACGACGCGCAGGTCACAGACGGCGTGGCAGTTCGTCTCAGATCTTGGCGACACAATTTCGACTCAAGCAGGTGATAGTCGTGCGGGTGTTCGTGGCAGGAGGCACCGGAGTCGTGGGACGGCAGCTGGTGCCGCAGCTCGTGGCGCGGGGCCATCAGGTGACGGCGACCACCACCAGCGCGGCCAAGCTCGGCGTCGTGCAGCGGCTGGGCGCGACTGGCGTGGTGATGGACGGGTTGGACGCGACGTCGGTGGGCGAGGCTGTAGCCAAGGCCCAGCCGGAGGCGATCGTGCACCAGATGACCGGGATCTCCATGGCGCACGGCGGCAAGGCCGACCTGAAACACATGGACCGGTGGTTCGCGACTACGAACCGGCTGCGCACCGAGGGCACTGACTACCTGCTGGCCGCGGCCGAGGCGACCGGCGTGTCGCAGTTCGTCGCGCAGGGCTACGCCGCCTGGAACGGGATCCGCGAGGGCGGCTGGGTGAAGTCCGAGGACGACCCGCTGGACCCACTCACCGGGACGTCGGCGCAGCCGGTGATGGCGGCGATCAGCCACGTCGAGGACGTGGTCGTCAAGGCTGGCGGCGCCGTGGTTCGGTACGGCGGGCTCTACGGGCCGGGCGCTACCGACGATCAGGTCGAGCTCGTGCGCAAGCGGCAGTTCCCGCTCGTCGGGGACGGCGCCGGCTACAGCTCGTGGATACACGTCGATGACGCGGCGAGCGCCGCCGTCCTGGCTGTCGAACACGACGCGACTGGAGTGTTCAACATCGTCGACGACGAGCCGGCTCCGGCCAGCCAGTGGCTGCCTTATCTCGCAGCGTGCGCGGTGGCGAAGCCACCGATGCACGTTCCCAAGTGGCTCGCCAGGCTAATCGCCGGCGACGTCGCGGTGATCATGATGACCGAGGGGCGCGGGTTCTCCAACGCCAAGGCGAAGCGTGACCTCGGCTGGCAGCTGCGTTATCCGTCGTGGCGCGAGGGCTTCAAGGCAGCAGTGGCGTGACCCTGGGCTGCCCCCGAGTCGAGCCGCTCGGCTGGTGGCGATGCCGGCAGGGGGCATGATGAGACCATGGCAGTTACGCCGATGATGGTGCAGGTCGGCCGCCGCGAATCCTTCAACGCCGCGCATCGGCTGCACGACCCAGGGCTCTCAGAGGATGAGAACCGGCGGTTGTTCGGGAAATGCGTCAACCTGCACGGGCACAACTACCTGCTGGAGGTCACCGTCGTCGGCGGCATCGACCCCACGAGCGGTTACGTCGTTGACCTGAAACGCCTCTCGGACATCATGTGCCGGTGCATCATCCAGGACGTCGATCATCGCAACCTCAACACCGACGTGCCGTGGCTTGGCGGGGTTATCCCGACCGCGGAGAACCTTGCCCTGATCTTCTGGGATCGTCTGCTGGCTGAGCTCCCTGCGGGACAGCTGCGGACAGTCCGGGTGTGGGAGACGGACAAGAACTGGGCTGAGGTCGGTGATCAGGCCTGACGGCCAGGCTGGCCGGGAACTGCGCAGCCGCTACAGCGCCGCTGACCTCCGGGTCTTCACCGACGAGGAGACGAGCCGGTTTGTTCATGCGGGCGCCGACGACCCGCGCAGCAACATCGTCTTGGCCTGGGAGCTCCTGTACCGGCTCGAGCCTGAGCTTTACGACCGCCTGGCCGAGGCCGAGCGGCTGCACCCGGGCGTCGTCGCCTGGCTGCCGCGCGCCGTCGACCGGATAGTGGAGGTGGCCGCCGGCACGGGACGGCTCACGCTCGACCTCCTGAATCGCGGGCGGGAGGTCGTGGCCGTCGAGCCCGCGCGGCCGCTGCGTCAGATTCTGCGGCGCAAGCTCGGGCAGGCGGCAGGCGGCAGTCGCGCCCGAGTGATCCACGGGTTCTTCGATGACCTGCCACTGCCCGGCGGCTTTGCGGACCTCGTCGTCGCCTGCTCTGCCTTCACCCCATCGGCCGCACACGGCGGCGAGGCCGGGCTCTCGGAGATGGAGCGGATATGCAGGCCAGGCGGATGCATCGCCATCATCTGGCCGAACGAAGTCGACTGGCTTGCGGACCGCGGTTACCGGTACGTCAGCTTCACCGGTCCGATGTCCGTCCAGTTCCCCAGTCACCAGGAGGCGGTCGAGCTGGCCGAAGTCTTCTATCCCAGCGCGGTTGCGGCGATTCGGCGGCGCGGGCTGCGTCGAGTGCCGTTTGAGCTGCTCGGCATCAACGCGCCGCGCGACCTCGCGGTCAAGACGCTGACGCGATGAAGATCGCCATCATGGCACCGCTCGTGACGGCCATCCGCGAGCCGCAGCGCGGCGGTTCCCAGGCATTCGTGTCCGACCTTGCCCGAGGGCTGACCGATCGCGGGCACGATGTCCACGTCTACGCCGCATCCGGATCGCAGATTCCCGGTGTCACCGTCGTTGACACCGGAGTCGATCCAGAGTCGCTGGCCGCAACCCTCTACCGGGCGTCCGAGGCGGGCGGTCCAGACTCCTCGCCCGGTGCAGCGTCAGCCGCCCAGACCGCGTTCAGCGCCGCGTACGACCTCGCCCGGCAGACCCGCTATGACGTGATCCACAACCACGCCTTTGACGCACCGGCCGTCCGGCTTGCGACCACGATGTCCGCACCGGTGCTGCACACCCTGCATCTGCCGCCCGACGACGCGGTCGCGGCGGCGCTGCACCAGGCAGCCGGCTCCGGCTGGCCCCCCGCGCTGGCCACCGTGTCAGAATTCCAGGCGCGAGCCTGGCGCACGGTGCTGCCCATCGACGCGGTGCTGCTCCCGTGCGTGCCCACCGCCGCCATCCCGTGGTCGCCCGCGCGCGGCTCCGGCGCCGTTTTCGCTGGCCGACTGAGCCCGGAAAAGGGAGTTGCCGAGGCCGTGGACATCGCTGGTACCGCCGGGATCCCCATCGAGGTATACGGCGACACCTACGACCATAACTATGCCCAGATGAACATCGGCCCGCTCGCGGGTCGGCAGGGCGTGACCGTTCATCCAGCGGTGCCCCGCGCCGCGTTGTGGGATGTGATGGCGCGCGCCGCGGTCGTGCTGTACCCGGCTATGTGGGACGAGCCTTTCGGGATGGCGGCCGCCGAGGCGCAGGCGTGCGGCACTCCGGTCGTGGCGTTCCGGCGCGGCGGGCTGACCGAGGTGATCGCGGACGAGGTGACCGGATTCCTGGTGCAACCGGGCGACATCCAGGCGGCAGCCGACGCTGTCGCCCGGGCGGCGGGCATCTCTCGAGCCCGCTGCCGTCGCCACGCGGAGGACAATCTCGATCTGGACCAGAGCCTCGACGCGCACGAGCGCCTGTACCGCCGCGTCGTGGATTCCGCCGGCAAGGAGGCAGCACATGGCTGAGGCGGCCCATTGGCTCGCCGGGCGAGTGGCGGTGGTCACCGGCGCCAGTCGCGGGATCGGCGCGGCCACCGCCGAGGCGATCGCCGCGGCCGGCGCCCACGTGGTGCTCGGCGCCCGCGACGGCGAGGC
>JASHOE010000313.1 GCA_030041275.1 Streptosporangiaceae bacterium | reverse complement strand
CAGTTGATCGGCCAGCCGAGCGTGGCGAAGCATGGGTTCCTTTCGTCCCGGTCCTCGCCGCCCGTCCGGCACCAGGCAGGAACGGGGTTGAGCCCGGCTGGCGGAAGCCTGCAGGCTCGCGCGCGCGTGCTGCGCGCGCCACGGGGTCAGGGCGGGCCCACGCCAGGCCGCTCTCGCGGTGGCGGACGTCGGGCCATACGGCGGGAGCCGTCAGTCAGCTGGCTCCCCGGTGAGGATCAGTGGTTCTAACGCCCGGTCTGCACCACGTCCATCCCGGTATGACCCTTATCACTGCGGCTGCTATCACTGCGGCTGCCACATGGGGTCCGCGCAGCGGCGGTCGGTGAGCAGTTCGGCCGACCGCGGTGGCACGCCGGGCCGGCTCACCGGCGGTCGGTGAGCAGCTCGGCCGACCGCCCGGCCGCATCAGCTGGTCCTCGGCGCCTGGCGCGCGCCGCCCGGCTCAGCCCCGCCAGTGCAGCCAGCGCGGCTATCGCGACCGCTGTCCATGGCACGTAGTCGCCGAGAACGTCATACGGGGTTCGCGCCGAAGCTTCCGGCAGGTGCAGCCGCACCAGGACGGTGCCGTGGAAGCTTGTGCCCTTGAAGGCGAGCAGCCGGCCGCGCGCATCAAACGCGGCTGAGTCCCCGGTCAGCGCGGCCTGGACCACCGGGCGACCAGTCTCGGCCGCGCGGATCGCGCCCAGGGCCGCGTGCTGGGCTGGTGCCCAGCTGGACTGGAAGGTGGCGTCCGAGGTCTGGTAGATGATGACCTGCGCTCCGTGATCGGTGTCCACCCTGGACATGTCAGGGAACGCGGACTCAAAGCAGATGAGCACCCCGAACGTCAGCGGCTGGCCGTCAGGCAGGGCCGCGCGCAGCACGTGGGCGCCGGTACCGGGCTGGACGTTGGTGGGAGCAGCGCGGCTGATCTTGGTGAGCCAGCCGAGGACCGACCGGAACGGGATGTACTCCCCGAACGGCACCAGCCTCGTCTTGACGTAGCGGCCGCGGACCCCGGTGCTGCTGATGAGCGCGGCCTGCTTGGATTGCGCGCCGGCCGCGTTGCGCGCGTCCTGGTCGACGAGGACCTCCGCGCCCGCCCGAGCGGAGAGCCGCTCGAGCGCCGACAGGTAGCGGGGCCGGCTGGCCAGGTCATAGCCGACACTGCTCTCGCCCCATACATACAGCTCAGCCCTGCCCGCGGCACGAGCGGTGAGCTGCTCGTTGCGCTGGAGTCGTACCGCCGGCCCACTCGTCGGGCCAGCCTGCACGAGCGCCACCGTGAGTGGCCTGGCGACGGGAGCTGGCGCGGTCAGGGCGAACGCGATTGGGCCGGCGACGACGGCTACGAGCGCGCCCGCGAGGCCGGTCAGCCGGATCATCGGCGCCCTGCCGACAAGGGCGATGAGCAGGCCAGTGTTGGCCGCCACCAGGGCAAACGTCACCAGCCAGACGCCGCCGACGGCAGCGAGCGCGAGCACCGCCGGATGCTGCCACTGACTCGCCCCGAGTACTGCCCAGGGTCCGCCGATGCCCTGCCATGACCTGATCCACTCCGTGACAAGCCAGCAGCTTGGCACGACCACCAGCGCGGCGAGCGCGCGCCGCGCGGTGACCGGCGGCCGCAGGAACGACCACACGCTCAGGCCGACGGCACTAAACAGGAAGCCGAAAGCAATCGCCACCAGCAGCAATGCCGGGCCAATGTTGGGTGCTAGCCAGTACATCGCGGCGAGCAGGTACCCGGCCCCGAACCACCAGCCGCGCACCCAGGCCTCGCGCCTGGTCCCCGCGGCGCGCATCAGGGCGAGGCCGGGAACCAGCCCGACCCAGCCCAGCCACTCCAGGTTCGCTGCGGGGAAGGCCAGCACCGGGATGGCACCGGCCAGCAACGCGGCATACCTGGTTGGCTGCCGGAAGCCGCGCCAGAAGGACACGTTTCTATTCTGCGGTCTCGGCCGGCGGCTGGAGCGCGCCAGCCAGACGGCGGCGCTGCCGGATGAGCTGACCGATGGCCAGGATCAGCGCGGTCGCCGTCGCCGCGCTGATCAAGCCCTCTGGCCACCCGCCGACGCGCTGGGCCAGGGTGGCCGTGGTTCGCAGCGGCACCGACGCCTCGATTTCGGCCTGCCGCCACGTGCCGGTCCGCGCTACCACGGCGCCGTCCGGATCGATGATCGCGCTGACGCCGGTAGTCGAGGCAACGACGACCGAACGATCGAACTCGATCGCGCGCAGCCGTGCCATAGCGAGCTGCTGCGTCGTCTCGCCCGTCTGCCCGTCGAGCTCGAAGCCGGCGTCGTTGGTTTGCATCGCCAGCAGATTGGACCCGGCCGCGACCTCCGACCGGACCAGGCCGTCGAAGCTGACCTCATAACAGATCACGTCGCCAAGCCGGACCTTGCCAAGATCAAAAACCACTGGCCGGTGACCGGGCGTGAAGTTGATCGGTACCAGCGACGGCAGCGAGGTGACCTTGTCGATGAGCCCGCGGAGCGGGATGTACTCGCCGAAGGGCACGAGCTGCCGCTTGACGTAGTAGGCGACCGGACCCTTGCCAGGCAGCCAGAGCGCTCCGGTGTTGCGCTCCGGATCCTGCAGCACGGCGCCCACGAGTACCGGCCGGTTGATGGTCGAGACGGCGCCGGATATCAGGTTGTAGATGTACGGATTGAAGGACGGGTCCTCGTCGGTGGAGTTCTCTGGCCAGATCACCACGTCCGGAGCTGGGAGCGAGCCCGCCCGGACCCTAGCCGCGAGCCGGTCGGTCGCGATCACGTGGTTCTGCGTCACCTTGGCGTCCTGCTGCAGCTGGTCAGGCAGGTTCCTGGCGCGCGGGACGTCGCCCTGGATCGCGGCCACGACGGCCGTCCGCTGCTGCCCTGCGGGGCCCGCCGGATCGGTAGGCAGCAGCGCGCCGCAGGTCGTCAGCCCTGTCATCGCAACCAGGGCCATGGCCGGTGCGACTCGGCTGGTGCCGCGCCCACGGCCATCCACCGGACCCGGTGGCCAGGGCAGCGGGCGCACGACCAGCCAGGCCAGGCACGCGCCGGTCAGCGCGATGAGGAAGCTGAGCAGCACCGGGCCGCCGACGGCCACCCAGCGCGCCGTCGGAGCGCCGGACTGGCTCATGGCCAGCCTGCCCCACGGGAAGGCATAGGGCCACCGGGCGCGGACTGCCTCGGCCGTGACCCACCAGCCGGCCACCGCGAGCGGCCAGGCGCGCAGCCGGAGGAGTAGCCACTGTCCCAGGGTCAGCCCGGCGAAGACGACCGCCTCGGCCACGGCGAGCGCGGTCCATACGTACCACGCGACGTTGACCAGCCAGGTGAGCAGCGGGAAGAAGAACGCCAGGCCGAAGGCCAGCCCGGCCAGCAGCGCCGTCCTGGCGCGTTGCCGCCACAGCGCGATGGTCAGGAGCGCCGGGCCCAGCGCGGCGAGCGGCCAGACCCCGATCGGGGGAAACGCGCCGGCCAGCAGGACTCCGCCGACGGCGGCCACGAGCAGGGCATATCGGGGCGGCAGGAGGCGCGCAGGCAGCGGCTCGGCCGCGGCCGAGGCCGTCGGCCTCACCAGGCTGATGCTGCTGAGCCGCACGTTTACTCCATCAACACGAGGCTGGCGGCGCCCGCTCCGCCGCCTGCCGGACCCGACCGGACCCAGCGCGACTTCGCCGGCCCCGCCAGTTATGCGCCTATCTGCCTGCGAGCGTAGCCTGACCGGCTGGAAAAGCCGACGGACCGGGACCGCCGTCCTGACTGCTCGTGGTCTGGCGGGCGTTGTGCAGCCATTCGATATGCAACAGGCAGATTGCAATCTGATTTTTCGATGCGATTGCAGCTATCCACCGTGATAGCGTCGTCACCGTCTGTGGGGCCGTGCGGGGATATGCCGCACCATGGTGGGGCGCGAGGTTCGGCTGATGGTGAAGATCCGTTATGCGGAGCTGCCAGCCGGCTTACACGTAGCCACTGAAGACCACGGCGACTGCACGATCGTGTACCTCTTGCCGGGGCTTACCCCGCCGCAGCGGCGGGCGGCCTTGACCTTCGCCCGGCGCGCGGCGCGGATGGGGCACGGGCCGAGCCTGCCCCGCGTGGACATGGCGTTCGCGCTCGCCGCCGACCGCGTGCGCACCACGGCGAGGACGATCACGCACGTGCTGCGCAGGCATCCGATGCTGCTCTTGCCGCTGGTGGTCATCGTCTCTGCCGTGATCATCGCCACCATGCTGTCCTTCGTCACGGTGAGCATCTCGCCATTATCAAGCCGGATTACCGACCCGCCGGCGCATGCCGCCCGACACCACTCCGGTGTGGGATCAGGTGGCCGCCCGCACTCCGGCGCGGCCGGACCCAGCCTGCACGGCAGTGCGACCACGCCGAACCCGGAGGTCAGTGCCGCCGCGCGCGCCGCGGTGCTGCGAGTGTCTGACGGCACGGCATCGGATACACCCTCGTCCGGCGGCGCGCCGCAGCATCGGCCCCACCAGCTCTGCGTCACGGCCGGCCGGCTGATCCTCTGCGTCGGCTCCTAGCACCGGTCGGCAATACCAGCGGCCGCAATTGCGTTCAAGACGGCGTGCCGCCGCGGAGCGCATGCTCAAGGTGACGTGCTCGCGCGCCTTACCGCTGCGGAGCACGCGACTGTGGCCGGAGTAAAGGAGCAGTGGTGAGCCGCCGCGGCTGGTGGTTGTTCGCAGCGATGAGCCTGATCTGGGGAATTCCGTACCTGCTGATCAAGGTCGCTGACGGCGGCGTCGCGCCGCCGGTTCTCGTGCTGGCCAGGGTGACCATCGGCGCCGCGATCCTCATCCCGGTGGCAATCCGCCGGCGCGAGCTGGCACCGCTGCTGCCGTACTGGCGCTGGCTCCTGCTGTTCGCGCTGGTGGAGATCATCACCCCCTGGCTGCTCTTGTCGGAGGCCGAGACGCGGCTGTCCAGTTCGCTGAGCGGGTTGCTGATCGCGTCCGTGCCGATCCTGGTCGCGGTGTTCGGCAGGCTCACCGGCGGCCAGGACCGGCTCACCCCGGTCCGGTGGACAGGCTTGCTGGTCGGGCTCGGCGGCGTGGCCCTGCTGGTCGCGGGCAGCGGTACCCACGGCGACGGTGGCTCGATCGCCGAGGTCCTGGGCGTCGCGGTGTGCTACTCGATCGGCCCCCTGATCGCTGCGCGCAAGCTGAGCGAGCTGCCGTCCCTTGGCATGACGGCCGCGTGCCTGGCGTTCGCGGCTGTCGTCTACGCGCCGCTAGCGGCGGTCACCTGGCCGACCGCGGTGCCGGCCGCGAAGGTGCTCGCGTCGCTGGCTGGCCTCGCCGTGATCTGCACGGCGCTCGCCTTCGTGTTGTTCTTCGCGCTGATCTCCGAGGCCGGTCCGGCCCGGGCAGCGGTCATCACGTACGTGAACCCGGCGGTCGCCGTCGTGCTGGGCATCCTCGTGCTGGGTGAGCGGCTGACCACGACGATGGCCATCGCGTTCGTGCTGATTCTCGGCGGCTCGGTGCTCGCCACCAGGGCAGCCGCCCGGCCGACCGACGCCGACGCCGACGCAGGCATCGAGTCCGAAGTGCACACGGCCGTCGCAGGCCATTACCAAAGCGCGCGGCCAGGCGGCGCGGACTAGACTCGCGCAGGTGATCGACCTCAAGGCTGCCCGGCAGGATCCCGAGGGCTATCGCGCTGCCCTGGGCCGACGCGGCGCGGCCGCGGACTTTGACGCGCTGCTGGCGGCTGACGCGGCGTGGCGGTCGCTCACCGAGCGCACCGAGGCACTACGCGCGGCACAGCGGAGTGGATCGAGGGGCAGGCCGACACCCGACGAGCTCGAGCAGCTCCGCGGCCTGCGCGACGAGCTGGCCCAGGCGCAGGAAGAACTGGCTGCGGCGGCCCGCGAGCGTGACGAAGTGCTGGCGCGCATCCCCAATCTGCCCGATCCGACGGCCGCCGACGGCATGGACGAGGAGGACGCTCAGCTGATCCGGACCTGGGGTGAGAAGCCCAAGTTCGGCTTCGAGCTCCGGGACACCACCGAGATCGCCTCGGCCCGCGGCTGGATCGACATGGCCAGGGGCGCGCGGCTGTCGGGGTCGAGGTTCGCGTACCGGATCGGCGACGTCGCACTGGCCGAGATGGCGCTCTACCGGTACGTGATCGACAAGCTCACAGGACGCGGGTTCCTGCTGGTGCTGCCGCCGATCCTGGTCGGCGAGCGCGCCATGTACGGCACTGGTTTCCTGCCGACCGAGGCCTCCAACCTGTACCACCTCGAGCACGACGACCTGTATCTCACCGGCACCTCCGAGGTCGCGCTGGCCGGCCTGCACACTGACGAGCGACTCGAGGAGGCCGACCTGCCAGCCAGGTACGCAGCCTTCACCACGAACTTTCGGCGGGAGGCCGGGGCGGCCGGCAAGGACACCAGGGGCATGTTCCGGGTGCACCAGTTCGACAAGGTGGAGATGTTCGTCTATTGCACCCCGGAGCAGTCCCAGGACATCCACGACGTGCTGCTGTCGTACGAAGAAGAGATCGCACAGGAACTGGGCCTGCCGTACCGCGTGATGAACATCGCCGTAGGCGACCTCGGCGCGCCCGCCGCGAAGAAATACGACATCGAGGCGTGGTTCCCGGTCCAGCAGCGATACCGCGAGATCACCTCCTGCTCGAACACCACCGACTACCAGGCCCGTCGGCTGAACATCCGGTTCCGCCGCGACAGCCGGCTGGAGTTCGTCCACACCCTCAACGGCACCGGGGCGACCGCCAGGGCGCTACTGTCGATCATGGAGAACTTCCAGGATGAGCACGGCACGGTCGCCGTGCCAGAGGTCCTGCAGCGCTTCGGCGCCCCGGCCACCATCGGCACGCCGCCGACCACCTGAGGGCAGCCAGCCCGGCGCTGCCAGCCCGCCGGCGCGGCCGGTGCTTGGCCCGATGCTGGCGCCGCCGGAATGCGGTCACCCGTGCAAAGATTGAAGCAGGCGGAATTACGCAGATCGGACACGCTCTACGGGCGGTTGCCGTCGGCCGGAGATCGCGGGCCGACCTTCCGGGTATCACCAACTCATGGCGACCCGATCTCGCTGGACGACGGCGTTGACCGACGACCTAGGCAGCGAAGGCGGGGTAGCCATACCGCCCAGAGCCGCCCAGATTCCGCGCTATAGTCCGCGTGTGACTGCCCAACCTGAGCAGGGCTGGGCGCGCGAAGCTCAACCGCCCGGCATCAACTATGAGCGGCTCTACGCGTGCCGGTTCAGCGAAGTCGGCCAGCAGGGCCGCGAAGCGGTGTGGCGGGAGATCGCCCGCTACGTACACCTTCGGATGGGCGAGCCGGACCGCATTCTAGACCCGGCCGCCGGCCGCGGTGAGTTCATCACCGCGGTCCCCGCCGCCGAGCGCTGGGGGGTCGACCTAGTCGGCCACGGCGTGCCAGAGGCCGACGGCCTGCGGATGATCATCGATGACATCATGGCCGCCGACCTGCCGGCGCACTACTTTGACGGAGTCTTCGTCTCCAACTTTCTTGAGCACCTCTCGGACCAGAATGCGGTCGCCACTGTGCTCGGGAAGCTCTACAACGTGCTGAAGCCAGGCGGCCGGATCGCCGTCATGGGCCCCAACTTCAGGTACTGCGCTCGCGAGTACTTTGACTGCGCTGATCACAGCGTGATCTTGTCGCACGTCGCGGTCACCGAGCACCTGTATGCCGCAGGCTTCGAGATCACTTCCGTGTCGCCCAGGTTCCTGCCGTACTCGTTTCGCGGCCTGCTGCCACCGTCTCCGCTGCTGACCAGGGCATATCTGCGGGCACCCGTGCTCTGGAGGGTTCTGGGCAAGCAGTTCCTCGTGCTCGCCAGCAAGCCTTCAGTCCAGCCTCCTGGCTAGCTGAAGTACGGCGCCCCAGTGCCGGCGTACGGTGCCGCCTGGCCGGACAGCGAGCCGCCGCCCGATCTCGCCGTACAGCCGGTCTCGCTGCCACGGCTGCATGTCGATGTGACTGGAGAAGGTATCAAGCAGCGCGATGTACTCTGCCGCCGTGTAGTCCAGCGCCCAGATGAACTCCTGCTCCAGTGTCACCGCGAACAGCCCGCTGTCCTCGATCGCGGCGCGGTCGGTGGGCAGGTGCCCTGGCTTCGGGAAGTAGTCCACCCCCAGCGGCAGGGTGTTGCCGATCTCGTCGTACACGTCCTGGATCTCCAGGAAGAACGGGTCGGCGTCGTCCGGCAGGACGTGCTGTGCCGCCCAGATGGCGAGGTGGCCGCCAGCCCGCAGGCAATCCCGCGCGACGCGATAGCCGACGGCCGGGTCGACCCAGTGCCAGGCGGTTGCGGCATAGACCAGGTCGAACCCCTCGCCGTCCGGCCGGAAGGCTTCGAACTGCTGCTGCAGCACCTGCACCCGGTCGTAGCCGGCGAGGTTCGCCCGGGCGGCCATCGCTAGCTGCGGCCCGAGTTCCAGCGCGGTGATCTCGAAGCCTCGCCTGGCGAGCGGGAGCGTGGCCTTGCCGGTGCCCGGGCCCACCTCGAGCAGTCGCGCACCTGGCTGCAGGCCGGCGCCACCGACGAGCGCGTCATAGAGCTCGTCCGGGTAGTCAGGTCGGGCCGAGTGATACTGGTCGGCGCGCGACTCGAACGTGACCTTGAGCCGGTCCCTGGCGGCCGGTGCCGGATCGGCCTGCTGCGTCACTGGCCGCTCACCAGCGTCCGTGGTGCACCAGGTCGTCGAGCGTCCGCCGCTTGATTACCCGCGCGGAGCCGCCCTTATCCGCCCCTGGGTCCGGGTGGCCGATCGCCACGGCGCCGATCGGCACGTACCGATCCGGCACCCCGTACAGCGCGCGGAAGTCCGCGATCTGGTGCGGCGGTATGCCGAAGAAAAGCGCCCCGAGGCCCTCGTCAACGGCTGCAAGCAACATGAGCAGGGCGGTAAAGCCGGTGTCGATATCCCAGTAAGGCACCGGCCAGTGCGCTTCATCCCGGTCGGTCCAGCCCTTGTCCTGCCGGGCGTACCGGTCCAGGTAGATGTCCTTGCAGGAAAGCGGCACCACGACCAGCGGCGCTCGGGTGACTGGCTCGAAAGACGGCCCGGCAGCCGACTCGTCCTCGTGATACCCATGCAGCAGCTCCCAGAATGGCCTTAGCTGTGCGGCGCCCTCCAGCGTCATCAGCGCGTAGCCCTGGCTGAATCCGGCTGAAGGGGCCCGGTTAGCTGCCCGGAGGATTCGGTCCCTTGCCTCGGGCGCTACCGGCTCGTCGGTATACGCGCGCACCATCTTGCGCTTCTTGATCACGTCCGAGAACTCCATCGCGCCATGGTATTGGACGCTTCGGCGGTCGAGGTTCGTCGCGCAGGCAGCGCCAGCCAGTCAGCTATAACGCGTTGTGCCTTGTCGCCAGCCTGGCGGACCACTTCTCCTCGATGTGGCCGTACCGCCAGACCAGTAGCGCTCCGGCCCAGGTGGCCAGGAACAAGCCGACGATCGCGCAGCTGGCCGCGTTGAGGTTGAAGCCGCGCATGAACGTCAGAAGCCGCCCTGCTGGCTCAGGCCGCGGACCTGCGATGAGATCAGCCCGAGCGTCTCGATCCCGCCGACCAGGAAACTGATGGAGACCGACAGGCCGGTGATCGCGAGGCTGTAGTAGGCCGTGCGGACCGGGCTGAAGAAGGCCAAGCCGTTGGCGAGGTTCATGAAGATGCCGTCGGTGGTGTCGAGCAGCGCCATGCCGGCGGTGAACAGGATCGGCAGACAACAGATCGCATTACCAGGGGATGTGCTGACGGCGATGTGATCGGCGTCGAAGGCGTGGCGCAGGCCGAGCGTGTAAGCGAGCACGCTCACGCCGATGCCGAGTCCCCGGTAGTGCGCCGGTATCACGAACGCCGCGAAGATGGTGAAGCCAATGAGATGCAGGCCCAGTATGGAGCCGTACATCGCCGACACCCGGCGCCGCTCTGGCGGTGTCATGGCCTGATACGACTGGCTGACCATGGCACCGAGCCGAGGCCTGGTAGCGGTGGTCACAGTTGCACGTTAACCGTAACTGCACATTGTTTGCAGATACAGTAAGGCCGCACTGGAGGTGATCATGACCGGGAGGCAGCCACTGACGCCTGTGCTCGTCGGGACCGGTCCGCTGACCGCGGACGACGTGATCGCGGTCGCGCGACACGGCGCCAGGGTCGAGCTCGCGCCGGAGGGTCTCGCGGGCGTGCAGCGGGGCCGCGAGGTCGTCGACGCCCTGGCCGGGGACACCGAGCCGCACTACGGCGTGTCCACCGGCTTCGGCGCGCTGGCGACCCGGCACATCCCTGTCGACCTGCGTGCTCAGCTGCAGTCCAGCCTGGTGCGCAGCCACGCCGCCGGCTCAGGGCCGGGCGTCGAGGACGAGGTGGTCCGAGCGCTGATGCTGCTCCGGCTCGCGACGCTGGCGACCGGTCACACCGGAGCCCGCGCAGAGACGGTCGAGGCGTACGCAGCGCTGCTGAACTCTGGCTTCACACCCCTCGTCCCCGAATACGGCAGCCTCGGCTGCTCTGGAGACCTGGCGCCGCTGGCCCACTGCGCGCTGGCGATCACCGGCGAGGGCGTCGTGCGCGACTCCAGTGGCCGCTCGCTGCCCGCGGCCGAAGCGCTCGCCGCAGTCGGCATCCGGCCGGTCCGGCTGCGAGAGAAGGAAGGCCTGGCGCTGATCAACGGCACTGACGGCATGCTCGGCATGCTGGTGCTGGCGATCACTGACACGCGTGCGCTGCTGACAGTCGCCGACGTCACGGCTGCCATGAGCGTCGAGGCGCTGCTTGGTACCGACGCGGTGTTCGCAGCGGATCTCCAGGAACTGCGGCCGCATCCGGGGCAGGCAGCCGCCGCGGCCAACCTGCGAGCCCTCGTGGCGGGCAGTGCGATCATGGCCAGCCACCGCGGCCCCGAGTGCACCAGGGTGCAAGACGCCTACTCGCTGCGGTGCGCGCCCGCGGTTGCCGGGGCGGTACGCGACACCGTCGAGCACGCGGCCCTGGTCGCGAGCCGGGAGCTCGCAGCGGCCATCGACAATCCGGTCATCACCACGGACGGCCGGGTGGAGTCTAACGGCAACTTCCACGGCGCCCCGCTTGGATACGTACTGGATTTCCTGGCCATCGGGGTCGCCGACCTGGCCAGCATGTCCGAGCGGCGAACCGACCGATTCCTCGACGTCGCGCGGAACCAGGGCCTGCCTGCGTTCCTCGCCGACGACCCTGGCGTCGACTCCGGTTACATGATCGCGCAGTACACCCAGGCCGCCATCGTGTCCGAGCTGAAGCGGCTGGCGATGCCGGCCAGCGTCGATTCGATTCCCAGCTCGGCCATGCAGGAGGATCACGTATCGATGGGCTGGTCCGCCGCGCGCAAGCTCCGCCGGGCGCTGGACGGGCTAACCCGAGTCCTCGCCATCGAGTTGCTGACTGCGGCGCGCGGGATCGAGCTGCGCGCTCCGCTGGCGCCCGCCGCCGCGACTGGCGCCGTGGTTGCGGGCCTGCGGGCGGTGGTGCCAGGACCGGGTCCTGACCGGTTCCTCGCTCCGGATATCGAGGCGACGGTCAGGTACGTGGCGGACGGTGGCGCCACCCGTGCCGCCGAGTCCGTGACAGGCCCGCTGAAATAGGCGACGGCAGCGTACAGCGGGCTGCGGCTGGAACGGGTCACCACGGCTCGGGTCAGATGACCGGGGGGCGGCCGAGCCTGGTCAGGCGCCAGATCGTGCGCAGCGAGATCGGCCGCCGCCCGCCGCTGTCGACTCGCCAGCCGGTCGCGAAGCCGTCAAACCAGGCCCGCAGCGCCCCCTTCGACCGCCGTTCCCTCATGATCGTGACCACGAGCCAGTCGAGCAGGTAGACGATCGCAACCGGCCAGGGCAGGTTCCGCCGGGCCAGCAGCACCCTGTTCCGGCCATCGAAGCGGTACCAGCCGGCGTGCCGGGCATTGGGAACAGGCGGGTGGCACACCCGGGCGCCCGCGTCGTACTCGACGGTGTAGCCGCGCTCGATCAGCCGCCACGCCAGGTCGGTCTCCTCGTGGGCAAAGAAGAACAGCTCCGGCAGCCCCCCAGCTGCGAGCCACGCCGACCGGCGGGCGGCGAAGCCGGTGCCGACGAACGTGGTCACGGCCGACGACCGGCTGGCATCGGCGCGCAGCCGCGGCACGTGCCAGCGAGCCCCCGGCCCGCCGTCCGGATCCTCCACCCGGAAGGCGAGCACGGCGAGCCGCGGATCGGCGGCGAACCGCGCCGCTACGTGCTTCCCGATGCCGGGATCGCTGAACCAGCCGTCGTCGTCGAGGAAGACGACGATCTCGCCGCTGCTCGCCGCGAGGCCCGCGTTGCGGCCGCCTGCGACACCTCGGTTCGCTGGCAGCCGGATCGTCCGCACCGGGCCGGAGACAGCGGGCAGATCGGCCCCGTTCCCCACCAAAACGAGTTCCATGCCGTCGGCGCGCAGGGGTTCCGTGCTCGTAATCGCCCTGGCCAGCTCCGCCGGGCGGGTGCCCGTCGTGATGATCACGCAGGACAGCCGGAGCTCGGCGGCCTGGCTCATGACAGCCGCCGGGACGTCACGACCGCCGCGAGGTGCGCGAGCACGAGCAGCGCGGCCACGATGAGGCATCCGAGGAGCAGCGCCCTCGTGGCGAGCAGGCCGCCGGCTACCTGGTCGGCGATGGCGGCGAGCAGGACCAGGATGGCCAGCTCGATCTGCTGGACGATCCGGTGCACCTTCAGCATGCTCACGACCCGGCGCGCCGTCGCCAGCCCGGAGGAGCGCGGCGCGAGCGCCGTCACCGCATACTCGGCCGGCAGGCCCTGCACCGCTCGCGCGACCACGACGTTGTCGGTCTCGGCCCGGACCAGGCACGCGAGCAGCGCCGCGGCCAGGCCAGCCGTGACGTAGCGGCCGGACACCGTGAGCGCGCCCTGGCTGCGGATGCCCAGGCCAGCGAGCATCGCCGCGTCGCACAGGTAGTGCCCGACGCGGTCGAGGTATACGCCGCGGGCTGACGTGCGTCTGGTCAGCCGGGCAAGCTCGCCGTCGCAGCAGTCGAACAGCAGAGCCAGCTGGGTCAGCACGAGCGCCGCGACCGCGGTCGCCAGGCCGCCGAACGCGATCACGACGCCGGCCGCTACACCGCAGCCGATGAAGGCCAGCGTGACGGCGTTCGCCGACCAGCCCGTGCGGGCAAGTGCCCACGTCACATGCGGCGAGATCTTGCGCATGTACAGCCGGCCGAACAGGTGCTCGTCGTTCACTCGCTCGACGACCCAGCCCGGCTGACCTGCCGACTTCACCTCGTTCAAGGTGGGCCGCGCCATGGTCCCCCGCTCGCCGTCCCCCCGTCCGGCCTGCCTTCATCGTAGGCGGCGTTCCAGGCGAGCCTCCGTACGGCTGCCCTGCCCGGCACTCAGTCGCCGGTTGCGACTTCTCCGGCTGGCCCGGCCGGCGACTCCCCGGCCGCCGGCGTCTCGCCCTTGCCAGGGGTTCCGCCGGCGGCCGGTGTCTCGCCGGCTGCCCTCGCCGCTGCGTCTCGTGCCTCCGCCGCCGATCGGTTCCTGATG
>JASHOE010000312.1 GCA_030041275.1 Streptosporangiaceae bacterium | reverse complement strand
AGCGGCGATTGCGGCCGCCGACCTGGTACTCGACGGTCTCACCGGCATCGGCGGGCGCGGCGGCCTCCGCGAGCCCGCCGCCTCGCTGGCGGGGCTGGTGGCCCGTGCCCGCAGTGACGGCGCCCTGGTGGTGGCCGTCGACCTGCCGAGCGGCATCGACGCCGACACTGGCGAGGTGGCCGGCGCCGCGATCGAGGCCGACGTGACGGTGACCTTCGGAACGCTCAAGCCGGGCCTGCTCATCGACCCCGGTGCCAGCCACGCCGGAGCGGTGGAGTTGATCGACATCGGCCTGGGCCCGTACTTGCCCGCGCCCGCTGTCGTGTCTCTGCAGGCAGCCGACGTTGCGGCAATCCTGCCTGAGCCATCGGCGGAGTCTGATAAATACCGCCGTGGGGTGCTTGGCCTGCTGGCTGGCAGTGAGCAGTACACCGGCGCCGCGGTGCTGTCGGCCGGAGGCGCGATCCGGGCTGGTGCTGGCATGGTCCGGCTGGTATCGGCTGGCCCGGCCGTGGCGGTGGTCCGGCAGCGCTGGCCCGAGGTCGTGCTGACGACTTACGATCCAGCGCGGCCCGCCGACGCGATGAAGACGGCCGGGCGGGTGCAGGCCTGGACGGCCGGCCCCGGCATGGGCACCGACGCCGCAGCGCAGGCGCTGCTAGCCGAGGCGTTGGCCAGCGACCTGCCCGTGCTCGTCGACGCGGACGGCCTCACCGTCCTCAGCGAGCGCCGCGACTTGCTGCCGCGCCGCGCGCCGACGCTAATCACCCCGCACGCAGGCGAGCTGGCCCGGCTGCTTCGCGCCGACCGCGCCGATATCGAGGCGCGACGCCTGCACTACGCGCGCCTCGGAGCGGCTCAGCTCGGCGTCACGGTCCTGCTCAAGGGCTCGACGACGGTCATTGCCAGGCCCGCGGATGCCGAGCCGGTGCTGGTGAACTCGACGGGGTCGAGCTGGCTGGCCACCGCCGGATCCGGTGACGTGCTGTCGGGCATCGCCGGCGGGCTACTCGCGCAGGGCGCGGAACCGGCGCTCGCTGCGGCGGCCGCGGCGTACTTGCACGGGCTCGCGGCCCGGCTGGCGGCCCGCGATGCGCCCATCGGCGCCAGCGACCTGTTCGGCGCGATCCCCTCGGCGATCCGAATCGTCAAAGATCTTTAACCGGGAACGGGCTTGCCGCCAGCTAGCCGCCGTTCGCACGGCCGCCGAGATGCCGGCTGAGGAACGTGTCCGCCGCCGTATAGAACTTGAGCCGGTTCTCCGGCTTGGCGAAGCCATGGCCCTCGTCCGGGAACAGCATGTAGTCGCAGGAGATGCCGTGCTGCTCCAGCGCCGCGACGATCTGCTCGGACTCGGCCTGCTTGACCCTCGGGTCGTTGGCACCCTGGGCGATCAGCAGGGGGATCCGGATCCGATCCGCGGCCGACAGCGGGGATCGGGACCACAGGAAGTCGCGGTCCTTCGCGGGATCACCGACTCTGGTGTGGAACTGCGCGAGCATCGGCGCCCAGTACGGCGGGACCGACTCGATCAGCGTAATGAGGTTCGACGGGCCGACGATGTCCACCCCGCAGCAGAACAAGTCGGGAGTGAATGCCGCTCCCGCCAGCGTGGCGTAGCCACCGTACGAGCCGCCCATGATCGCGACCCGGGCCGGGTCGGACCAGCCCTGGCTGACGGCATGCGCTACCGCATCCGAGAGATCGTCCTGCATCTTGTTGCCCCACTCGCGGTCGCCCGCATTGAGGAACGCCTTGCCGTATCCCGCCGACCCGCGGAAGTTGACCTGGATGCACAGGTAGCCGCGGTTCGCCAGCCACTGGGCGCGCGGGTCGAAGCCCCACGTGTCACGGGACCAGGGCCCGCCGTGCACGGCAAGCACGGTGGGCAAGCCGGACCGGTCCTGGCCGAGGGGGAAGCTGAGGTACCCGTGGATCGTCAGGCCGTCGCGCGCCGTGAACTCGAACGGCTCCATGGCGGCCAGCTCATACCTCGACAACTCCGGCCGCGCTTCAAACAGGAAGCTCCCGGTTCCGGTCGAGGTGTCGTAGGTGTAATAGGAGACCGACCCGGTGTCGTTGGTGAAAGCGGCCAGCCACAACCGGTCGGCATCATCACCATGGAGGAATGCGGGATCACCGGGATTCAGCGCCCTGATGGCCTGCACGTGGTCGGCCACCGATGGGTCGAGCACCCGGTACCGGGACCTGTCCCGCAGGAACGTCACGATCTGCGGCTCGCGGGTGTCCGGGTCCACTCGCACAGCCCTGACGTCGGCTTCCGGGTCATCGGCCAGCACCTCGGTGGCTCCGGTCGTCAGGTCCATCCGGACCAGCGCGCCGGCCTGGTGGCCGACCGAGGAGATGAGCAGCAGCGACAGGCCGTCGGCGCTGAAGCTCACCGGTGTGGTGGCCATCGAGTCCTCGGCCGGGATCTCGAGCATCTCGCGCCAGTCCGCCGCGTCCGCCGAGTCGCGGACGACCAGCAGCATCGACCCGTCGGGCCGCGGCCGCAGTGCAGCTCGGATTACGAGGTGTGGGTCAGCGACCATATGAAGAAATCCGGGGTTGTCGAGCTGCTTAGTCAGCGCGCCAGTGATGAGGTCGAGCCGGTAGACATCGTGGAGCTTTGGGTTGTCCTTGTTGAGCCCGACGAGGATCTGATCGGGAAAGTCCTTGTGGGTGGCGACGAGCCGGGCCTGCACGCCGTCAAACGGGGTGAGATCGCGACGCTGCATCGTCGGCAGGTCGACGTCGTACAGTCGCCAGTTCTCGTCGCCGCCGACGTCCTGGACGTAGAGCAGGTGACGGCCGTCGTGTGCCCAGGCCAGCCGCCGAATGCCGCGGTCGGTGTCGTCGGTGACAACGCGGGCCGCCGCCCAGTCGACTCCCCGGTCGGCGCTGATCGGCGCCAGCCATACATTGAGCACGCCCTCGTGCGGCGCTATCCAGGCGAGCTGTGAGCCGTCCGGGGAGATCCGCGGCATCACCCGCTCGGGGTTGCCAAACAGGACGGGGAGGGGAATGAGTTCCGGCATGTCGCATGCTTATCACGGGCGGCCGACCTGGCCGGAGTTCGAGGTGAGCGACGTGGCGCGACCCCTCGCGCAGGGCTGGCAGACTTGGCGCATGGACGGTCGGCCCGAGGCGCTCGTGGACCTGGATGCGATCCAGGCCAACGTGGGTGCGCTGCGTCGGCACGTGGGCTCCGCTCAGGTGATGGCGGTCGTCAAGTCGGACGGATACGGGCACGGCATGGTGGCCTCCGCTCGGGCCGCGCTGGCCGGCGGGGCGAGCTGGCTGGGCGTGCTGCAGCTCGCGGATGCGATCGAGCTGCGCAGGGCGGGAATCACCGAGCCGGTACTCAGCCTGCACGGCTGCCCGGACGCGGCGCACGCGGAGGCGATTCGGCGCAGCATCGACCTGACCGTGGGCACGACCGAGCTGGTCGACCAGATCGCGCTTGAGGCGGAGGGCGTCGGCAGGCCGGCCAGGCTGCACCTGGAGGCCGACACCGGCATGGCTCGCGGTGGCGCGACCGCGTACGACTGGCCCGGCCTGGTACGCGCCGCGCTCGCGGCGGAGGCGGCTGGGCTGGTACAAGTGGTCGGGCTGTGGTCGCACTTTGCCTGCGCGGACGTCCCTGGTCACCCATCCATCGGCGACCAGCTGGCCGCGTTCCGGTCCGCCGTCGCGCTGGCCGAGCGAGCCGGCGTCCGCCCCGAGGTGCGGCACCTGGCGAACGGGCCGGCCACTCTGACCCTGCCCGATAGCCACTTCGACCTGGTCCGGCCCGGCGGCGCGGTTTTTGGCCTGTGCACACTGCCAGGCGGCGTACCGGACTGGCTTCGCCCGGCCATGACCGTGCGGGCCCGGCTGATTCAGGTCAAGCGGGTGCCGAGCGGCCTGCCCGTCTCCTACGGGCACCGGTACGCCACCGCCGCTGAGACCGCCCTCGGGCTGCTGGCGCTCGGCTACAACGAGGGAGTGCCACGGCTCGCCTCGAACGCGCCCAGGCTCATGTTCACGAGGGGCCGGCGGGTCCCGATCGCAGGGACGGTCAACCTCAACCACGTCATCCTCGATCTCGGCGCGGGACCGGCCGAGGCGGGCGACGAGGTCATCTTGTTTGGTCCCGGCGATCAAGGGGAGCCGACGGCCCAGGAGTGGGCAGAGGCGCTGGGCACGATCTCCTACGAGATCGTCACCAGGTTTACCGGTAAGGTGCCGAGAACCTACTGTGGAGTAACTGCGGTCGAGGAGGCCGCTGCGCTCGGCGCTGCCGGGACTGGCGGAGACGGGAGTACCGATGGCCAGGTGGCGACGGCTCACTAGCGTCGCGGGCATCGCCACCGGGGTCGCGGCGGCCGGAATCGGCGGCGTCATCGCCGCGGAAAAGATAGCGGTGGGGCGCATGCGGCTGGGCCAGGACCCGGCTGCGGGCGAGCCCTTCGGCCAGCTGCTCGGACGGCCGGTCGAGGTCAGCGCGAACGATGGCGTGCTACTGCACGCCGAGATAGCCGGGCCCGACGACGCGCCGCTGACGGTGGTGTTCTGCCACGGCTACTGCCTCAGTCAGGACGTCTGGCACTACCAGTGGCTGAGCCTGCGCGACGACATCCGACTGGTGCGCTGGGATCAGCGCGGCCACGGCCGGTCAGGCGTGGGCGACCGCGCGCACGTCAGCATCGACCAGCTAGGTGCAGATCTCGCGGCGGTACTGGCCGCCACCGTGCCTGCCGACCAGCCCGTCGTGCTGGTCGGGCACTCGATGGGCGGAATGACGATCATGGCCCTGGCTGATCAGCAGCCCGAGCTGTTCGGTAGCAAGGTTGTCGGGGTGGTGCTGATCTCGACCGCCGCGTTCCACGTCGACGCGACGAGCTGGCTGCCGCCGCCGCTGCGGCCAGCCGTCCGGCTAGCGGGGCCGGGGCTGGTGCGCGGCACCGCCGGCGGGAAGCGAGCCGCGCTAGTAGAGCGGATCCGTGCGGCAGGAGGCGACCTGGCGTTTCTCACGACGAGGCTCATGGCGTTCGGCGGCGACGATGTCAGCCCGACGGTGGTCGACTTCCTTGAGCGGGTGATCCGCGCCACGCCTATCGAGGTGGTCGCCGACTTCTATGTAGCGCTGCTTGAGCTCGATGAGCGCCCCGCGCTGGCCACTCTCGGCCGGGTGCCGGTGGTGGTGATCACCGGCACGCGGGACCGCCTCATTCCCGCGGTGAAAGGCGCCGCACTCGTCGCGGCCATCCCGGGCGCACGGCTGGTCCAGGTGCCGGACGCGGGTCACGCCATCATCCTGGAACGACCCGACGCCGTCACGCACGAGATCATGGGCGTGGTCAAGGAGGCGCGGTGACGGACGAAGCCAGAGGGGACGCTCCGGAGGAGGAGTCCTCCGTGGTGCTCGATGAGCGGGTCAGCGTCGCCACGGCTGCCGAAATGCGCAATCTCGGCCAGCGACTAGCGGCCCTGTTCCGGGCTGGCGATCTGGTCGTGCTCTCTGGCCCGCTCGGAGCCGGGAAGACGACCCTCGCTCAGGGAATCGGGGCCGGCCTCGGGGTCCGCGGGCAAGTAACGTCGCCGACCTTCGTGATCGCCCGGATACACCCGAGCCTGCGCGGGGGGCCCGACCTGGTGCACGCGGACGCCTACCGGCTCGGCAGCCGGGCCGAGGTCGACGACCTGGACCTGGACACAGACCTGGCCACAGCGGTCACGGTCGTCGAGTGGGGGGCCGGCCTCGTGGAAGACCTCGCCGACAGCGTCCTCACCGTCAGCATCGAAGCGGGTTCTCCGCCAGCCGAGGCCGAAGAAGCCGCCGAGGGCACCAGAGTCCTGCGGGTGCGAGGTTTCGGGGATCGCTGGCGCCAGCCGCCGGCTGTGGCGGCAGCGCACCGGGCGCTGACCGAGCAGTAGGGCGTCGGCTCCGGTAGAGATTGTCCTGCGGACCACCCGGCACGCAACTAAACTGCGGGTCACCCAGCCAAACCCCCGCAGGAGGCATGTCGTGGCCCAGCAGGGCACGCCGCCCCGCCGGTTGACCCGGCGGGCCGAGGATGACCAGCACGGGCCCGACGGAGAGCGGCGAGCGCGGCGAGCCGTCCGGCCTGCCGGATCGCAGCGGCCGGGCTGGGAGCAGGGCGCCTTTGAGTCGTACGACACCGACGCCGACCTGCCGTCGTGGGCCGGGCCAAGTGACTACCAGGGCCGGTCCGGCGGGCCGCGGCGGCGACCAGACCCGTACCAAGGCGGGTACGCCGGTGACGCTCTTCGCGTCGACGATACGGACGGAGGCTCCGCGACGGCGGTGCCAGACTCACCGGCGGCGCCCCGGCCGACCCGGCGGCAGGGCCGGGCGGCAGCAGCACGGCTGCGCAAGTCTCGGCGCCGGGTCTATCGATGGTGCGGTGTCGCGGTCGTGCTCTGCGTCGTCGGCGCCGTGATCGCGCTGGTAGCGACCAGCGGCACCCCGAAGCCGCCACCGTACGTGACCACGCTGCAGCATGGCGAGTTCACGTCCGTGCCGAGCGCCTGCACCAGCGTGAACGCGGCCGTGCTAGCGCAGTACCTGCCCGGATCCGGCCGGACGACGACGAACCAGCTCTCCGAGTCGACGCAGAGCGAGTGCAGCTTCACCATCGACGCCAAACCGGTCTTCCGGCTGCTCGAGGTGACGACGACGGCCTACCAGCCGTTCGCCGCTGCCAGCGGGGACGGCAGCGCGTCCGACAACGCCAGGGACAATCTCGCCGACTCCAAGGCGGCGCTCGCGGATCCCGGCAAGAAGTCGCCGTTGTCGCCCGCCCAAATCACTTCCGTGCCGGGCCTCGGCCAGCAGGCGTTCTCCGCCTACCAGCAGGAGAACGCCAGCGGCCTGGTCAGCGATATCGTGACCGTCGTCGTGCTGGAGCGCAACGTGCTGGTCACCGTGGAGCTATCGGCACAGCGGTCAGCGGGCTTCAGCCCGACCCCGGCGGCAACCCTGCAGGCCGGGGCCACGGCCGCGGCCAGGGACGTGCTGGCCAAGGTACTCGCGCAGCCCACCGCCTGACCCCTGGCCCGAGTACCGGCGGCGCAGGTCAGTACTGCCAGTCGGCACCATGGGCCAGGCGTCACTAGGCTGGGAAATCGTGCTGCTGCTCGCGCTGGACACCGCTACCCCGGCGGTAACCGTGGCCCTGCATGACGGGTCCGCCGTCGTCGCCGAAGTGTCCACGGTCGATCCGCGTCGGCACGGCGAGGTGCTGGCGGTGCTCATCGACCAGCTACTCCACAAGGCGGGTGCCGGGCGGAGCGACCTGACGGCCATCGCCGTCGGCATCGGGCCAGGCCCGTACACCGGGCTCCGGGCAGGCGTGGTGACCGCTCGTGTGCTTGGCAGCGCGCTCGGCATCCCCGCAGACGGGATCTGCTCGCTGGACGTGATCGCGGCCCAGGCAGCGGCGAGAGCCGCCGCCAGCGAGTTCGTCGTCGCGACGGATGCGCGCCGTCGCGAACTCTACTGGGCGCGGTACACGGCTGACGGCGTGCGCTCGGACGGGCCGCAGGTCAGCCGGCCGGACGACGTGCCGGCCGGCCTGCCGGTGGCGGGCGAGGGCGCCGTGCTCTACCCCGATCTGAGCAGCCGGGCGATTGCCCCGCGGTACCCGGCTGCCGCGGAGCTGGCGCGGCTCGCCGCCCGGCGCCTCTCGGCCGGGCTGCCCCCTGGGCTAGCGGAACCCCTCTACCTCCGCAGGCCGGACGCCAGGGAGCCGGGTAGGCCCAAGCGGGTGACGCCGTGACCGCGCTGCGGCTACGCCCGATGACCACCGCTGACCTGGACAGTGTGCTCGACCTCGAGCTGGCGCTGTTCGGCGAGGAGTCGTGGTCTCGCCAGATGCTGGTCGGTGAGCTGGGCCAGCAGCCGGCCACCCGGCTATACCTGGTCGCTGAGGACGACGGCCAGCTTGTCGGGTACGCCGGCCTGCTGGCAGCCGGCGGGCAGGCTGACGTCCTGACGATCGCCGTCGCCACCACCCGGTGGGGGCAGGGCGTGGGCTCCGTCCTGCTCAGGCAGCTGCTTGCCGAGGCCAAGGACCGCGGCTGCACCGAGGTGTTTCTGGAAGTCAGAGCCGACAACGCGCGTGCCCAGCGGTTGTACCACTGGTGGGGGTTCGCGGACATCGGCATCCGGCGCGGCTACTACCAGCCGTCGGGCACCGATGCGATCGTGATGCGCCGATCGCTCACCGGCCCGGCGCCGACTGGCCCCGGCCAGGAGGATGGCAACCGGAACGAGGAGACCCCCCGATGACGGCCCCCCTCGTGCTCGGGATCGAGACGTCGTGCGACGAGACTGGCGTCGGACTCGTGCGCGGCCACGAGCTGCTTGCCGACGCCGTCGCCTCCAGCGTGGACGAGCACGCCCGGTTTGGCGGCGTGGTGCCCGAGGTCGCGAGCCGGGCTCACCTCGAAGCAATGGTGCCGACCGTGGAGCGGGCGCTCTCGCGCGCTGGAGCCAGGCTGGCGGACGTGGACGCGATCGCCGTGACGGCAGGTCCGGGACTCGCGGGCGCCCTGCTGGTCGGCGTGTGCGCGGCCAAGGCCTACGCGCTCGCCACCGGCAAGCCGCTGTACGGCGTCAACCACCTGGCTGCGCACGTCGCCGTGGATCAGCTCGAGCACGGACCGCTGCCGGCTCCGGCGATTGCGCTGCTGGTGTCCGGCGGTCACTCATCGCTGCTGCTGGTGCCGGATCTGGCCACCGACGTCGTGCCACTCGGCGCCACCATTGACGACGCGGCAGGCGAGGCCTTCGACAAGGTCGCTCGGGTGCTCGGACTGCCCTTTCCTGGTGGGCCGCACATCGACCGGGCCGCGGCGGCAGGCGATCGGAACGCCATCGCTTTTCCGCGCGGCAAGTACGCCGACGGCACGAGCGACTTCTCCTTTTCCGGCCTGAAAACCGCCGTCGCGAGGTGGGCGGAGGCACGGGAGGCGGCGGGCGAGCCGGTACCAGTTGCCGACGTGGCGGCCTCCTTTCAGGAGGCCGTCGCGGACGTGCTGACGAGGAAGGCACTAGCCGCCTGCAAGGCCACCGGGGTCGACCACCTGGTGATCGGCGGCGGGGTGGCGGCCAACTCGCGGCTGCGCGCACTGGCCGCGGAACGGTGCGCGGCGGCGGGCGTGCAGCTGCGTGTGCCACGTCCGGGCCTGTGCACGGACAATGGCGCGATGGTGGCGGCGCTGGGCGCAGAGCTGGTCGCCCGCGGCACGCCGCCGTCGGCTCCGGAGTTCGCCGCGGACTCATCCCTGCCGGTGACCCAGGTCGTCGCGGCATAGCACTGCCAGCACAGCTGCCCCCCGCGGCCGAGGGGACGTCCCCAGTTTGACGGGGCCGGAGATGGCGGGCTAACGTGCGGTGCTGGCACTCACTACGGTAGAGTGCTAACGCGACAAGGTTGGTCTGGCACCCGCGACGGCAGGCCGACATGGTCGACTCTCTAGTCAGCTAGCCCTTTCCGGAGGGGGAGGTCAGATCGTGACGACCGCCACCAAGGTTGTTCTTAAGCCGCTCGAAGACCGGATCGTGGTGCGCCCGCTCGAAGCCGAGCAGACGACCGCATCCGGGCTGGTCATCCCCGACACCGCCAAGGAGAAGCCCCAGGAGGGCGAGGTCCTTGCGGTCGGCCCCGGCAGGTTCGACGACGCCGGTGCCAAGCGCGTCCCGATGGACGTGAGCGTCGGGGACGTCGTCCTGTACAGCAAGTACGGCGGCACCGAAGTGAAGTACCACGGCGAGGAGTACCTGGTGCTCTCCGCCCGAGACGTGCTCGCCGTCATCGTGAAGTAGAGCGAGCGGATCTCGCGCGCGGGCTCGCCCGCGCCGGGCTGGTGCACACCGCCCGGCACCGCCCCGGCTCGGCTCGCGGCACGCGGAGGAGACTCCTGCGTTTCGCGGCCCGGTCCGGGGCGGTGGCGTGATCTGCCGGGTTACCGGCACCTATCGTCACTCCGTACCGCACACAAAGACACCGAGGGAAGCACATGGCCAAGAGCCTTGAGTTCGACGAGGACGCCCGGCGCGCGCTAGAGCGCGGCGTGAACCGCCTCGCGGACGCCGTGAAAGTGACGCTCGGCCCGAAGGGCCGCAACGTCGTCATCGACAAGAAGTGGGGCGCGCCCACCATCACTAACGATGGCGTGACGGTGGCACGCGAGATAGAGCTAGAAGATCCGACCGAGAACCTGGGCGCGCAGCTCGCCAAGGAAGTCGCCACCAAGACGAACGACGTTGCCGGTGACGGCACCACGACCGCGACCGTGCTGGCGCAGGCCATGGTGGCCGAAGGCCTGCGGAGCGTGGCAGCTGGCGCCAACCCGATGGATCTCAAGCGTGGCATCGACGCGGCGGCGACGGCGGTTGCCGACGCGCTCGTCGCGAGCGCCCGCGACGTCGAGGAGCGCAGCGAGATCGCCAATGTGGCGACCATCTCCGCGCAGGACGCGAAGATCGGCGAGGTCATCGCCGAGGCCTTCGACAAGGTCGGCAAGGACGGCGTCATCACCGTCGAGGAAGCCCCGACCATGGGGATCGAGCTGGAGTTCACCGAGGGGATGCAGTTCGACAAGGGCTACGTCTCTGCGTACTTCATCACCGACGCCGAGCGCATGGAGGCGGTGCTGGAAGACGCTTACGTGCTGCTGAGCGGCGGCAAGATCTCCTCGATGCAGGAGTTCCTGCCGCTGCTGGAGAAGATCGCCCAAATCAAGAAGCCGCTGCTGGTCATCGCCGAGGACGTCGAAGGCGAGGCGCTGTCCACCCTGGTGGTCAACAAGATCCGCGGTCTGCTCAACGTTGTCGCGGTGAAGGCGCCGGGCTTCGGCGATCGACGCAAGGCGATGCTCGGCGACATGGCGATCCTGACCGGCGGTCAGGTTGTCAGCGAAGAGGTCGGCATCAAGCTGGAGCTCGCCGGCCTCGATGTCCTGGGACAGGCCCGCCGGATCGTGGTGACCAAGGACACCACGACAATCATCGACGGGGCCGGTGTTCAGGCGGAGGTCGACGACCGCATCCGTCAGCTCCGGGTCGAGATCGAGAACACCGACTCGGACTGGGACCGGGAAAAGCTCCAGGAGCGGGTGGCGAAGCTGGCCGGCGGCGTCGCCGTGCTGCGAGCTGGCGCCGCGACCGAGGTCGAGCTCAAGGAGAAGAAGCACCGGCTCGAGGACGCCATCTCAGCCACCAGGGCAGCCATCGAGGAGGGCATCATCCCCGGCGGTGGCAGCGCCCTGGTCCAGACGGCTATCGGGCTCGGCGATCTTGGCAAGACCGGCGACCAGCTGACCGGCGTGAACATCGTCCGGCGCTCGCTGTCGGCCCCGGCCCGGTGGATTGCCGAGAACGCAGGCGCCGAGGGCGGCGTGGTCGTCGGCCGGATTTCCGAGCTGCCGGCCGGTCATGGCTACAACGCGGCTACCGACGAGTTCGGCGACCTGATGGCGCAGGGCGT
The DNA here is from genome assembly GCA_030041275.1 of Streptosporangiaceae bacterium. Lineage (GTDB taxonomy): Bacteria > Actinomycetota > Actinomycetes > Streptosporangiales > Streptosporangiaceae > JAJYUU01. The sequence goes on along the minus strand of JASHOE010000312.1, from coordinate 5,704 downwards.
CATCGACCCGGTGAAGGTGACCCGGTCGGCCGTGCAGAATGCCGCGTCAATCGCGGGCATGCTGCTGACCACTGAGGTGCTCGTCAGCGAGAAGCCGGAGCCCGAGGAGCCCGCGGCCAACGGCCACGGACACGGCCACCAGCACTAGGCCCGCTGCGGGCGAGCCGAGCAGCGCCCACTGCCCACGGCCCGCCGCGAGGCGCCACTACGGCGCCTCGCGGCGGGCCGCGTTTGGTTGCGGCTCCGTCATCGGCCGGGGCACATGACTCGCGCATCCGGATATCACTCATCTTGTAATACCTTGACTGAAATTAGGCCCACGGCATTTTATCGTGTTCTACGGTGGGACTTTAATTCCCCGAGAAATTACCCAGGGTAGAGTTGTGACTACGTATGGTCATCGCTTTACTCAAGTGTCGGTACGACGCCTCATTGTGACCTTTCCGTTGCTATTTTTGATGTTGGCTTTACTTGGTGATTGGGGAAGCACTATCTCGTAGGGACCTGACCTGTCACCGCTACCGAACCTGGGGGATCGGGTGGAGTCGACGTCAGCAGGGGCCGGACCTGGCACCATCGGAGCACTGGCAGATCTTGCGAGACACGGGCAGCCGGCTGCAATAGAGACATTACTGCGACAGATCAGGCCAATAGTGGTCCGTTATTGCCGAGCTCGAATGGATCACATTTCTGGTCACTACTACGCCGCCGACGATGTGGCCCAGGAAGTATGCATAGCCGTCCTTTCCGCTCTCCCGCGTTATCAGGACATAGGTCGGCCGTTTGTTTCGTTCGTATTCGGGATTGCCTCACACAAGGTGGCAGACGCCCAGCGCAGTGCCGCGAGGCAAGCGGTGCCGACCGCGGACGTGCCCGACGGCCCGGACGCCGGACCCGGCCCGGAGGAGACGGCGATCGCCTACCTCGAAGCCGAGCGGGTGCGCGCCCTGCTTGCACGGCTCCCAAGTCAGCAACGCGAGCTGCTGGTGCTCCGAGTCCTGTCCGGGTTTTCAGCCGAGGAGACTGGCCGGCTGCTCGGGATGTCCGCGGGCGCCGTCCGCGTCGCGCAGCACCGTGCTCTCGCCCGGCTGCGGGCCCTTGTGGCCGGGGACTCGCTCGCAGCGCCCGCCTAGGGCGGCGCTCCGCATTTTTCCCGACCAATTCCGCATACTGACCAGGCACGGGGCCTTCGGCCTCGCCGCGCCGGGTGGGGCGGCCGTGGCCACCTGGGCGCCGGCCGGTCATTAGGATGAAGGCATCCCAGACGGCCCCGGACACGGAACGTGAGATGAGCGACGAAAAGTTCGGCCCGCCCGCCCTGACGTTCGACGATGTGCTCCTGCTGCCCGCGCACTCCGAGCTCATGCCGAGCGAAGCGGACACCACCGCCCGGCTGACGCCTCGCCTGTCGCTGCGGATTCCGCTGCTGTCGTCGGCCATGGATACGGTCACCGAGGCCAGGATGGCCATCGCCATGGCCCGCCAGGGCGGCGCCGGCGTGCTGCACCGGAACATGTCGGTGGAGGAACAGGCCCAGCAGGTCGATACCGTCAAGCGATCCGAGGCGGGCATGATCACCAACCCGGTGACGTGCGGCCCGGACGCGACCGTGGCGGACGTGGAAGAGCTCTGCGGCCGGTACCGGATCTCCGGCGTCCCCGTCACGAGCGACGACGGGATCCTCCTGGGCATCGTCACCAACCGTGACATTCGGTTCGAGTCCGACCACCGGCGCCGCGTCACGGAGGTCATGACGCCGATGCCGCTGGTTACGGCGCCGGTCGGGGTGAGCCGACCGGAGGCGCTCAGGCTGCTCAGCAGCAACAAGGTAGAGAAGCTGCCGCTGGTTGACGGGACGGGCAGGCTGCGGGGCCTGATCACGGTCAAGGACTTCACCAAGAGCGAGAAGTTCCCGAGCGCCACGAAGGACGCCGAGGGCAGGCTCGTTGTCGGCGCGGCGATCGGTGTGGGCGAGGACGCGAAGCGGCGTGCGCAGGGTGTCATCGAGGCTGGTGCCGACTTCCTGGTCGTCGACACCTCGCATGGCCATGCCCAAGCGGTGCTCGACATGGTCAGCCTGGTTAAGGCCAACTCTCGGGTTGAGGTCATCGGCGGCAACGTCGCCACCAGGGCGGGTGCCCAGGCCCTCATCGACGCCGGCGCGGACTCCGTCAAGGTTGGCGTCGGACCAGGCTCGATCTGCACGACGAGGGTCGTGGCCGGGGTTGGCGTACCGCAGATCACCGCGATCTATGCGGCTGCGCAGGCCTGCCAGCCGGCCGGAGTGCCCGTCATCGGCGATGGCGGCGTGCAGTACTCAGGCGACATTGCCAAGGCCATCGCGGCGGGTGCGGACACTGTCATGCTGGGCAGCCTGCTCGCGGGCTGCGAGGAGGGACCAGGCGAGCTGGTCTTCATCAACGGCAAGCAGTTCAAGCTGTACCGGGGGATGGGGTCCCTTGGCGCCATGCGCAACGCCGAGCGCGGCAAGTCGTTCTCCAAGGACCGCTACTTCCAGGACGACGTGCTTCGCGAGGACAAGCTGGTGCCGCAGGGGGTCGAAGGCCAGGTGCCCTACCGCGGACCGCTTGCCGCGGTCGCTGACCAGCTCGTCGGCGGACTCCGGGCCGCGATGGGATTCTGCGGCGCGCGGACCATCGCCGAGCTCCAGCTCGCGACGTTCATTCAGATCACCAGCGCGGGCCTGGTGGAGAGCCACCCCCACGACATCCAGATGGTGGCCGAGGCGCCGAACTATGGTGGCCGGCGCAGCTAGCACGGCCGTGCTGGCCCAGCCGACCGGGAGGGCTCGCGTCGTAGCGGGCGACGACCGTCGGCGACTGGCGGCATGCAGTGGCGGGAGGGCAAGGTGACCGTGGTGGAGATCGGTCGTGGTAAGAGCGGCCGGCGCGCGTACGCGCTGGACGAAATCGGGATCGTGCCGTCCCGTCGGACCCGCCACCCGGAAGAAGTCTCGATCGCGTGGCAGATCGATGCGTACCGGTTCGGTATGCCCATCGTGGTGGCGCCGATGGACAGCGTGGTGTCGCCCGCGACGGCGATCGCGATTGGCCGGCTCGGCGGCCTCGCGGCGCTGGACCTGGAAGGCCTGTGGACCCGGTTCGACAACCCGGAACCGCTGCTGGCCGAGGTCGCGGAGCTCGACGACGAGGCGGCGACGAGGCGCATGCAGCAGATCTACGCCGAGCCAATCAAGGACGAGCTCATCGGTCAGCGAATCGAGGAGATCCGCGCAGCCGGCGTCACGACCGCGGCGCGGTTGTCGCCGCAGCGCACTGTGCGTTACTACAAGCCGGTGATCGACGCGGGTGCCGACATCTTCGTGATCCGCGGTACGACGGTGTCGGCGGAACATGTGTCCGGGCAAGCCGAGCCGCTCAACCTTAAGCAGTTCATCTACGAGCTCGACGTGCCCGTGATCGTCGGTGGCTGCGCCACCTACACCGCGGCGCTGCACCTGATGCGCACCGGGGCGGCGGGCGTGCTCGCCGGATTCGGTGGCGGGTCGGGGCACACGACCGCAGCGGTGCTCGGCGTCGCGGTGCCGATGGCTACGGCGATCGCGGACGTCGCCGCCGCGCGCCGCGACTATCTCGACGAGTCTGGTGGCCGGTACGTCCATGTCATCGCCGACGGCGGCATGACTCGCAGCGGCGACATCGCGAAGTCGCTGGCGCTCGGCGCAGACGCGGTGATGGCGGGGTCGCCGTTCGCGCGGGCCACCGAGGCGCCCGGCCACGGCTACCACTGGGGCAGCGAGGCGCATCACCAGGATCTGCCCCGCGGTGCCCGGCTCAAGGTCGGCAGAGTCGGCTCGCTCGAGCAGATTCTGCTTGGCCCATCCACGGTGGCGGACGGGTCGATGAACCTCATGGGCGCGCTCCGCCGGACGATGGCGACGTCGGGATACTCCGATCTCAAGGAGTTCCAGCGGGTCGAGGTAGTGGTGACACCTGGTGCCGCGCCGCGCTGACAACCGGATGTGGCCGGCCGTCAAGTCGGCGGTCCAGCAAGCCGCAAACGGCCACCAGGCCGAGGGCGGTCCCGCCACCCCGACCACGCGGCTTGGCCCGGCTGAGCGCGCTGCGGCGCTTGAGGCGCTCGCAGGCAGCGAGCTGCAGGTCCTCGTCATCGGCGGCGGCGTCGTCGGCGCGGGCGTCGCGCTCGACGCAGCGACCAGAGGCCTGAGCGTCGGCCTGGTGGAAGCCAGGGATTTCGCTTCCGGCACCTCCTCGCGGTCCAGCAAGCTCATCCATGGCGGGCTGCGCTACCTCGAACAGCTCAACGTCAGCCTGGTCCGCGAGGCGCTGACCGAGCGGTCGCTGCTGCTGCAGCGACTCGCGCCGCACCTCGTGCAGCCGGTGTCGTTCCTGTTCCCGTTCACTCACCACGGGTGGGAGCGCGCGTATGTCGGCGCTGGCGTCGCGGCCTACGACTCGCTCGGCTTTTCCATGGGCCACACGAGGGGACTGCCCAGCCATCGCCAGCTCACCCGGAGCAGCGCGCTCAAGCTCGCGCCCGCGCTCAAGAGATCTGCGCTCACCGGCGCGCTGGTGTACTGGGACGCGCAGGTCGACGACGCGCGCTATGTGATGACGCTGGTCCGCACCGCCGCCGGTTACGGCGCGCACGTCGCGTCGCGGACCCAGGTCACCGGGTTCCTGCGGGAAGGCGAGCGGGTGACCGGCGTGCGCGCCACCGACCTGGAAACCGGGAACGCGCTCGAAATCAGGGCCCAGCAGGTCGTCAACGCGACCGGCGTCTGGACTGACGAGATCCAGTCGATGGTGGGTGGCCGAGGAACCATCAACGTCCGTGCGTCCAAGGGCATCCACCTCGTCGTTCCGCGGGATCGCATTCATTCATCGACGGGCATCATCCTGCGAACATCGGTCAGCGTGCTGTTCGTCATCCCGTGGGGCCGCCACTGGATCGTCGGGACTACCGACACCGACTGGGCCCTCGACAAGGCGCACCCGGCAGCCAGTCGCGCCGACATCCAGTACCTGCTCGGCCGCGTCAACAAGGTCCTTGCCGTGCCGCTGACCATCGACGACGTGGAGGGTGTCTACGCGGGCCTGCGCCCGCTGCTCGCCGGCGAGTCGGAGTCGACCTCCAAGCTCTCGCGCGAGCACACGGTCGCGCATCCGGTCCCTGGTCTGGTAATGATCGCCGGCGGCAAGTACACGACTTACCGGATCATGGCGCGGGACGCCGTGGACGCGGTGGCGCACGGTCTGGACGGCAAGGTGGCGGCGTCCTGCACCGACAGCATCCCGCTGGCCGGCGCCAACGGCTTCGTCGCGCTGTGGAACTCCCGGTACTCGCTGGCCCGCTCGTCCGGGCTGCACGTGGCTCGGATCGAGCACCTGCTGCGCCGCTACGGCTCGCTGATCGGGGAGGTACTTGACCTCATCGCCGCCGACCCTGGCCTCGGCAAGCCGCTCACCGGCGCCGACGACTACCTGCGCGCCGAGGTGGTGTACGCCGCATCGCACGAGGGTGCGAGGCACCTCGACGACGTGCTCGCGCGCCGCACGCACGCCTCGATCGAAACCTGGGATCGCGGCCTGTCTGCCGCCGAGGAGGCCGCGAACCTCATGGCCGGACCGATGAAGTGGAAGTCTCGCCAGGTCGGACGCGAACTGGAGAACTACCGCGCCCGGGTGGCGGCCGAGCGGGC
>JASHOE010000311.1 GCA_030041275.1 Streptosporangiaceae bacterium | reverse complement strand
CGCTAACGGCACCCCCAAGGGGAACTACTCTGGCAGCCCTAGGCGGCTTGGCCACGCCGGTAGACTTCTCGGGGCAGAATCAGGAACATGCAGACTCTTCACGTTGCCGTTGTGGGCTCGGGCCCGGGCGGCCTGTACACGGCCGAGGCGCTGATCAAGCAGGCCGCGGCGCTGGACCCGCCACGGCCCATCCGCGTGGATGTGCTTGACCGGCTGCCGACGCCGTACGGTCTTGTGCGCTATGGGGTGGCGCCCGACCACAAGTCGATCAAGTCGATCGCCGAGTACCTGCGCAATGTGCTCGAGCACGACGGGGTCAGCTTCGTCGGCGGGGTGCACCTGGGCGACGATGTGACCCGCGAGGATCTGCTGGCGGCCTACGACGCCGTGGTCTACGCGACCGGCGCCATGCGGGACCGGCATCTCGGCATCCCCGGTGAGGATCTTCCGGGCAGCGTGGCGGCGACCGACTTCGTCAACTGGTACTGCGGGCACCCGGATGTCGACCCGGCTGCATTCACTCTCGACGCTGAGTCGGTCGCCGTGATCGGCGTGGGGAACGTCGCCGTCGACGTCGCGAGGATCCTCGCCCGTGACGCTGACGAACTGCGCGAGACCGACGTCTCCCAGCCGGTGCTCGAGGCGCTGCAGGCCAGCAAGGTTCGCGAGGTGCACATGATCGGCCGCCGCGGCCCGGCCCAGGCCAAGTTCACCACCAAGGAGCTGCGGGAGCTCGGCGAGCTGGCCGGCGTCGACGTGGTGGTAGGCGACGGCGAGGCAGACCTGGATGCGTTTGACCCCACCGGCGAGAGCAGCCGGCTGGCCGCGACCGACCGGCACGTGCGCGGCAACTACACGGTGATCTCTGACTGGGCGAGCCGGGCACCGGTGGGCGGCGTGCGCCGGCTGACCGTGCGGTTCTGGCTGCGACCGGTTGAGATTCACGGCACGAACGGAGTCGAGGGGCTCACTCTCGAACGGACCCGGCTCGATGAATCGGGCGCCTTTACTGGCACCGGCGAGCTCGAGACGCTGGACGTCCAGATGGTGCTGCGCTCGGTCGGATACCAGAGCGTTCCGCTTCCTGGCGTCCCGTTTGACGAGCGGTCGTCGACCGTTCCCAGCGAGGCAGGGCGAGTGCTCGGCCCGGACGGCAAGCCACTGCCGGGGGAGTACGTGTCGGGCTGGCTCAAGCGTGGTCCGACCGGGGTCATCGGCACGAACAAGTCCGATGCCGCTGAGACAGTTCGATCCCTGCTGGCGGACCTGGCCGGCGGCCCGGGACCGGACGACGTTCAGCTGCCGAGGGCGGGCCTGCTGCGGATGCCAGCGGCGGAGGGCGCGGACGGTGCAAGCTCGCCCCTGCACCCGGTGCTCGCCGAGCGCAACCGCCGACACGTGAGCTACGCAGACTGGCTGAAGATCGAGACAGCCGAGAAGGAGCTGGCGGCGAAGCTTGGCCGCGGTGCCCGGGTGAAGCTCGCCAGCCGAGACGAGCTCGACAGGGCTTGTGGCCTGCGGTAAGGCCAGTCTGATTCGCACAGGTTTGCCGGTACTAGGGCTCTAGTGCCGCTCTCCCGCACAGGTAAGACCTGCTCAGCTGTCTCGCGCGCCGTAAACGGGGTACAGGTAGCCAATCGCGGGGGCTCTCGGGCGTCTCGGCCCACAGCGCTTGGACTACCGCAGCAGAACGCCGGCGGGGCTGACGGGGGATCTGCCAGGTGCTCGGGGTGATTTCCCGCGCGAAAGGAAGATCTGCGATGACCACCGTCAAGACGCCACCCGCGCCGACCCCGATCCGGAGCCGCAGCAGGCAGCCCAAGTGGCCGTCAGCGGGCAGCGTGCCGTCCCCGGCCGACCGTGCCGCGTTCGGCAAGACGATCCGATCGCTGGTGCCCCGCCAGGAGCACGCAGCGTTCGAACCGCCTGCGGATCGACGCGACCCTATTGACCTGCTTGAAGCGCAGGCACGCAGCCGGCTGCCCGAACTGGTGCCGGTCCGGTACGGGCGGATGGCCGCCTCGCCGTTCGCCTACTTCCGCGGTGCCGCCCTGCCGATGGCCAGCGACCTGGCGGCGACACCGGTGACCGACTTGTCCGTCCAGGCTTGCGGTGACGCTCACCTCAGCAACTTCGGGCTGTTTGGCTCCCCGGAGCGCCGCCTGGTCTTCGACATCAACGACTTCGACGAGACCCTGCCCGGACCTTGGGAGTGGGACGTCAAGCGACTCGCGGCGAGCATCGAGATCGCCGCCCGCGAGAACGGCGTGGCGGCCGGGCAGCGCCGGAAGATCGTTCTGGCGGCGGTCAGCAGGTACCGGGAGGCGATGCGCGACTTCGCCAGCCAGAGCAACCTGCAGGTCTGGTACGCCAGCCTGGACGTCGACGCGCTGCGAGCTCAGCTCAAGCCGACCGGCAGGTTGCACAAGGCGGTGCGCGCTGGCCTCGCCAGGGCACGCAGCAACGACAGCATGAAGGCGCTGGCGAAGCTGACCCACAACGTGGACGGCCGCCCGCAGATCATCTCCGACCCGCCGCTGACGATTCCGTTCGGGGACTTGTTCCCGAGTGCGGACGACGCGGCCGGCCTGACGGGCATGCTGCATGATCTGCTCGCGTCGTATCGCCAGACCCTGCGCGCCGACACGGCGGAACTGCTTGCCCGGTACGAGCTAGCCGACATCGCGCTGAAAATCGTGGGCGTCGGCAGCGTCGGGACGCGGTGCTGGATCGTCCTGATGCTCGCGTCGGATGGCTCCGACCCGCTTTTCCTCCAGGTCAAGGAGGCTGAGGACTCGGTGCTCGCCGAGTTCGCTGGCAGGAGCAAGTACGCCAACCAGGGTGAGCGAGTCGTCGTCGGTCAGCGGTTCATGCAGGCGGCCAGTGACATCTTCCTGGGCTGGATCCGGGTCGCGCATGGCGTGGACGGCCGGCCGCACGACTACTACGTGCGCCAGCTCCGCGACTGGAAATTCTCCGTAAACGTCGCGGGAATGCCGCCGAGCTGGTTCCGTCAGTACGGCGCCGGGTGCGGGTGGACACTGGCCCGTGCGCACGCGAAGACCGGGGACCGGTTCTCGATCGCCGGCTATCTCGGCGCGTCGGACGCCTTCGACCAGGCGGTGGCTGATTTCGCGGCCAGCTACGCCGACCAGATCGAGCGCGACCACGCGCATCTGGTCGAGGCGATCAAGTCAGGACGGGTCCCGGCCGAGACTGGCGTGTGAGGCGGCGGCCAGCCGGGCTGCCAGCACGCTGAGCCGCGCGGCCAGCTCGGGTGGCTCGAGCACCGCGTAGTCCACGCCCAGCGTGGTGACATGAAAAGCGAGCGCGTCCAGTGAGTCGGACCCGCTGACCAGGACGCACCGGCCAGCCCCTGCGGGCTCGATGATGCCCACGCTCGGTGGCACGTGCTCGGCAATCATCCCGGCGGGTGCGTGGATCAGGATCCGGGCCTGATAGCGATACGGCGCGGTGGTGACCGCCCTGGCCACGAAGGCGGCCGCGTCGGGCGGATCGACCGGGACAAACCGAGCGCCCGTCAGGCGCGGAGCCTCGATCCGATCAGCCCGGAACGTGCGCCAGTCATCACGATCGGTGTCCCTGGCTACGAGGTACCAGCGGTAGCCGGCCTGAACCAGGCGGTGCGGCTCGGTGCGGCGAGCGGTCAGCTGCCCGCCGCGATCCCGGTAACCGAATTCCAGCCGCTCGCGGTTGCGGCACGCTCGCGCGATCGTCGTCAGCGCTTCGGCGTCAATGGCCGGTCCAGGCCCGGCAAGCGGGACCGTCGCCTGGCCGATGGCGGCCGCCCGCTCGCGCAGCCGCGACGGCAGTACCTGCTCGAGCTTTGCCAGTGCTCGGACCGACGCCTCGCCCACCCCGGTCACCGACTGCGTGGCCGCGGTGCGCAGACTCAGGGCGACCGCGACTGCCTCGTCGTCGTCGAGCAGCAGCGGAGGCAGCGCCGCACCCGCGCCAAGCCGGTAACCGCCCGCTACGCCGGGCACCGACGACACCGGGTAGCCGAGGCTGCGCAGCTTGGCCATGTCCCTGCGCAGGGTCCGAACCGTGACATCCAGTCGCTCTGCCAGGTCCCCACCTGACCACTCCGGCCGCGCTTCCAGCAGCGACAGCAGCCGGAGTAGCCGGGCCGAGGTTTCCACCACGAATCTGAGTATGTCAGCAATCGAGGACCGTTTCTGTCCGCATTAGGGTCTAGCGTTCTCGGTATGAACACAGACCGGTACGTGGACCTGGACTGGAACAAGGAGCTACTGGGCCAGCTCGAGTGGCACTGGGAGCACCAGCTGCGGCCGCGGCTGGACGGGCTGACCGACGAGGAGTATTTCCGGGAACCCGTGCCTGGCTGCTGCTGGAGCGTGCGCCCTCGAGCCGAGGCGACGTCGCCGCTGGCGATGGGCGCCGGCGAGTTCGTCATGGACTTCGCGATCCCGGCGCCACAGCCGGAGCCGGTGACGACGATCGCCTGGCGGCTTGCGCACATCATCGTGGGCATATTCGCCTGGCGGAACGCCTCGCATTTCGGCGGACCCGCAGTGGACTGGGGCAGCTGGGAGTACGCGGGCAGTGCCGCGGAGGCGCTGCGGCAGCTGGACGAGCAGCACGCGGCCTGGGTCAAGGGCGTGCGAGGCCTCGGGGCCGACGGGCTCGCGCGGCCGTGCGGCCCGGCTGAGCCGTTCCCCGACGCGTCGATGGCCGGGCTGGTGCTGCACATACAACGCGAGGTCATCCATCACGGCGCGGAGATCAGCCTGCTTCGCGATCTGTACCGACCGAAGGGAGACCGCCGTGGCCTATGACTTCCAGGTCGATTTCGACTGTGCCGATCCGCACGGGCTGGCCGACTGGTGGGCTGAGACGCTTGGCTGGGTGGTCGAGGAACAGGACGCGGACTTCATCAGGCGCATGATCGCTGAAGGGCACGCGAGCGAGGCGGACACGGCGATGCACAAGGGCAGGCTCGTCTGGAGCGACGGTGCCGCCATCCGCCACCCCGACGGACCAGCTGCCGGAGCGCGCAAGCGGGTTCTCTTCCAACTCGTGCCCGAGCCAAAGAGCGTCAAGAACCGCGTGCATCTGGACGTCTGGGTTGGCGCGGACAACGTCGAAGCGGTGGCTGATCGGCTGGTTGCCCGCGGCGCCACGTTCCTGCACAAAGGCAACCAGGGTCCGCACGAGTGGGTGACCCTCGCCGACCCGGAAGGAAACGAGTTCTGCGTCAGCTGACCAGTGCTAGCCGAACTCGGGTGCCAGCGCGCGCAACAGGGCGCGGGACCGCGAACCTTCGGGCTCTCGCGCGTACTCGGCGGCGACGAAGTCGGTCACGCCGTAGTCGGCCAGCGCGCGGATCTGCGCCGTGACGGCGTCCTCATGGCCGACGATGGCGACGTCGCCTGGCCCTGCCGCGCCCTCCTTGTCCAGCATTGCCCGATAGGACGGTAGCTGACCGTAGATCGCCATGGCCTTGTCGGCGTCGGCGCGGGCCCGCACCGGGTCGTCGGTCACGCACACCGGGAGCATGCAGACCACCCGCGGGCTGGGCCGGCCGGCCGCGGCCGCGGCCGCGGTGATCGACGGGACGATGTAGTCACGCACCGTGGCCGGCCCCGTCATCCACAGCACCGTGCCATCAGCCTGTTCCCCCGCGAGGCGCAGCATCCGTGGTGCGAGGGCGGCAAGCAGTACCGGGATTTTCCGGGCGGAACGGGGTGTCGAGAGGCCAATGTGCGCATGCACCGTCGAGCCGTCGAAAGCCACCGGGTCCCCGCTCAGCAACGGCAGCAGCACGGCCAGGTACTCGCGCATGTGCCGGGCCGGAGCGTCGAAACTGTAGCCGTACATGTCCTGGATGACTATCTGGTGCGACAGGCCGATGCCGAGCGTCAGCCGACCGCCGAGGGCTAGGTCGGCGGTCAGGGCCTGCTGCGCGAGCACGGCCGGGTGTCTCGGGTAGGTGGGCACGACCGCCGTGCCGAGTTCGATGCCGGGCACCTCCCGGCCGGCGACAGCGAGTGAGGTCAGCGCTTCCAGCCCGAAGATGTTCGAGATCCAGGCCGAGGTAAAGCCGTCCGCTGACGCGGCGCGGATCTGGTCCGCCAGCGCCCCGAGCGCGTCCGGTCCTGCTGGCTCCGCGAGCATCGTGCCCAGCCGCATTGCAGGCTCCATCCGCTCGGGGGTCATGTCGAGAGCGCACTCTACCGCGCGGCTGCCGCGTCCGCCGACCACGGCAATGCGCGTTCCCGCATGATTTCGATCTTTTCCCAGGCTGGGCTTTTTCTGCCGACGCGTTCGGGGACAATAGGGACGTGGAGTCCGCAGCCTCGCGCCGCACCAGGCCGTCTGCCCGTGCCGCTACCGCGGAGCGGGAGCGCCTGGCGTCGGAGGACCGCGCCCACCGGCACCAGGTGGCGGCCGAGCGTGCCCGGAGCCGGACGGCCGCCCGTGAGCGCGAGGCCGCCGAGCAGGTCAGGCGGGCCCGGCGGGGATCCGAGCTGCCGATCGACCGGTACCTGGACCGGGAGGATAGCTGGCTGCGGTTTGCCCAGCGAGTGCTCGAGCTGGCCGAAGACCCCACGGTGCCGCTGCTCGAACGGGTCAGGTTCGCCTCCATTTTCGCCAGCGGGATGGATGAGTTCTTCGGCGTGCGGATCGCTGGCCGGGTGCGCCGGATGGCCACCGGGCTGCCAGTGGAAGCCGCGTCCGGCCAGTCGCCAACTCAGATTCTTGAGCATGCGCTCGAGTTCGCGGGCGAGCTACTTGTCCGGCACGCACGCTGCTTCACCGACCAGCTGCAGCCCGACCTCGCGACCGAGGGCATCGAGATCCTGCGCTGGAAGGAACTGGACAGCGACGAGCAGACCAGGCTGGAGCGGCTGTTCACGGAGCGCATCTTTCCTGTGCTCACACCGCTGGCCGTTGACCCGGCGCACCCGTTCCCGTTCATTTCCGGTCAGTCGCTCAGCCTCGCCGTGATGATCGCGGATCCGCGCACGGGAACGACCATGTTCGCCAGGCTCAAGGTCCCGCCGCTGCTGCCGCGGTTCCTGAGCGTGGTACCGAACCGGTTTGTGCCGATTGAGGACGTGATCGCTGCGCATCTCGGCGAGTTGTTCGTAGGCCTGGACATCCTCGAGCACTACGCCTTCCGGGTCACCCGGATCACCGACCTGGAGATCGACGAGGACGTAACCGAGGACCTGCTCAAGTCGCTGGAACGGGAGCTGACGCGGCGCAGGTTCGAGCCCGCGGTCCGGCTGGAGGTCGAGGAGTCAATCTCGGACGCGGTGCTGGACAAACTGGTCACCGAACTGGATGTGGACAGGCGGGCGGTGTACCGGTTGCCGGGGCCGCTTGACCTGTCCGGGCTGAGCGCGATCGCCGACCTCGACCGCCGTGACCTCAAGTACCCGACCTTCGTGCCGGCGGAGAGCGCGCTCGCCCACGACGGCGCCGACATGTTCAGCCAGCTGGCCGAGCAGGACGTGCTGGTGCACCACCCCTACGACTCGTTTTCTGCCAGCGTGCAGCGGCTGCTGGTGTCGGCCGCAGCGGATCCGAAGGTGCTGGCGATCAAGCAGACCTTGTACCGGACCAGCGGTGATTCCGAGATCGTCGACGCGCTGATCGATGCGGCGGAGGCGGGCAAGCAGGTCGTGGTCGTCGTCGAGATCAAGGCCCGCGGCGACGAGCGGGCGAACATCGGCTGGGTTCGCAAGCTAGAGCAGGCGGGCTGCCACGTCGTCTACGGGATGCTGGGGCTCAAGACGCACTGCAAGATGGCGCTGATCGTGCGCGAGGAGTCCGATGGCTCGCTGCGCCGGTTCTGCCACATCGGAACCGGCAACTACCACCCCAAGACCGCGCGGCTGTACGAGGACTTCGGGCTGCTGACCATGGACGGAGCTGTGGCAGAGGATGTCACGATCCTGTTCAACCACCTGACGGGCTACGGCCGGAAGTCCGAGTATCACCGCCTGCTGGTGGCCCCGGCGGGGGTCCGGGCCGGCCTCATCGAGCGGATCGAGGAGCAGGTCGCGCTGCAGCGCGCCGGGCAGCCAGCGCTGATCCAGATGAAGTGCAACGCGATCATCGACGAGGAGGTCATCGATGCGCTCTACCGTGCGTCGATGGCCGGGGTGCCGATCGACCTGTGGATCCGGGGGATCTGTGCTATCCGCCCCGGTGTGCCGGGGCTGTCGGAAACGATCCGGGTACGCAGCGTGGTCGGCCGGTTCCTCGAGCACTCCCGCATCTACTCCTTCGGCACCGGAACGGGCGACTCGCCCGGCGAGGCCTGGATCGGCAGCGCGGATCTCATGCACCGCAACCTCGACCGGCGGGTGGAGGTGCTGGTACGGGTGAGCGACGAGACGCAGCGAGCCGCGCTGCGGCAGCTGGTCAGCATGGCCATGGACGAGCGCATCTCATCCTGGTGGCTGCAGTCCGACGGCACCTGGACCCGGCATCAGTTCGACGAGTCCGGCGCGCCGCTGGCCGATATCCAGGACCTGCTGATCCGATCACGGCGCAGCCGCGCCGCCGAGGCCTGATCGCGTCGTGACCGACGAGATCCGGGCAGCCGGGGCCGTGGTGCGGCGGCCGGCCGAACGCAGGCTGGACGTGCTGCTCGTGCACCGGCCCAAGTACGACGACTGGAGCCTGCCCAAGGGCAAGCTTGAGCCCGGCGAGCACGTGCTGCTCGCCGCCGTCCGCGAGGTGGCGGAGGAGACCGGGCTGCCCGTGACGCTCGGCCGTCGGCTCCCGCCCGTGCATTACCTGTCCGAGGGCGTGCCGAAGCGAGTCGACTACTGGGTGGCGACCGCCGATGGTCCGCCCGCCGAGTTCGTGCCGAACTCCGAGATCGACGGGATCGCCTGGGCCACCATCGAGCGCGCTGCGACGGCTGGCGTCGCGCCGACCTATCACCGTGACGTCGAGACCGTGGTCGCGGCGCTCGCTGGCCCGGCTGCTACGACGCCGCTGACCCTGGTCCGGCACGCCGAGGCTGGCCACAAGTCCGACTGGCCCGGCGACGACCTGTCCCGGCCACTGGACCCGCAGGGCGAGCTCGATGCCCGGTCACTGGCGCCGTTGCTGCGCTGCTTCGGGGTGAGCCGGGTGGTCAGCGCGCCGGCCGAACGGTGCCTGGCGACCGTCCGCCCGTACGCCGCGGCGACAGGC
>JASHOE010000310.1 GCA_030041275.1 Streptosporangiaceae bacterium | reverse complement strand
GACCTCGGCCGACGACAGCAGCGGGAACTCGCGCTCGGTCACCTCGACCTGCGACAGGTCGACCAGGTGCGAGACCCGGCCGTAGACGATGAAGAAGGTGTAGTCCGGGCCCATGCCCTTGGCGTGCACGACCATGGCCGGCTCCAGGCCCATCTTGGCGGCAAGCTGCATGGCCGCGCCCTCGGCCCGGGCCTTCTCCGTCGGCGTGCCGAACGGGACCGGCAGCGTGAACGAGACCTGGACCCGGCCGTCCCCGGTGGTGTCGCCGTAAGGCCGCACGATGTTGCCGCTCACTGCATCGCTCCGATCTGGCTCATGGCGACGGGGTGCAAGTCGGCGGACTCGGCCCGTTCCGGTCTTTCAAGAATTTCTGACGCGGGGTTGAAATATCCATCGGCGCGCCTGATGACCCCGCCCAGGCCGCGTCCTCCGTCAGCGGGCCGCCGCGTGATCCCGAACGTGCCGTCGGCGATCGCGTTCAGCAGGCCCTCGTCGTTGATGCGGCGCAGGAGCCCGATCGACTCGTTCAGCACGTGCTTTGCCCGCTGCTCGATGAAGCCGCCGGGCGCGGGCACGAAGCTGTCGCCAAGCCGCCCGGCCGCGTCGCGCACGTACCGCACGTTTTCCAGGGCAAGATCACGATCAGACAGGAACGGGGTGTGTATCCCCTCGGTCATCATCCCGATGAGCAGGATCGACTGGTCGGTCATGACGCCGCATAGATTGAAGAACGCGTCAAGCAAGTAGCCGGCGAACACGTTGCCCGTCATGTGCTTGGTCGGCGGCATGTACTTCAGCGGCGCGTCCGGGAACAGCTCGCGAATGAGCTGCGCGTGCGCGAGTTCCAGCAGGAACGAGTCCGGCAGCGCGGGATTGATCTCGAACGCGTGGCCGAGGCCGAGCTGAGCGTTCGTCAGCCCCGCTTCGCGGCCGAAAAACTCGTTGAGCAACTGGCTGACTACGACCGTGTGGGCCGCGTCGACCGCGTCGGCGGTGGTCAGGTAGTTGTCCTCGCCGGTGTTGATGATGATTCCGGCCCTGGCGTGGATCTGCCGGGCGAACCGCTGGTCGATGAACGTGCGGCGGGGGTTGATGTCCCGGAAGATGATGCCGTACATGCAGTCGTTGAGCATCATGTCCAGGCGCTCGAGACCTGCCAGCGCCGCGATCTCCGGCATGCACAGGCCGGACGCATAGTTCGTGAGCCGGATGTAGCGGCCGAGCTCGCGCGAGGTCTGGTCGAGGGCGGCACGCATGAGTCGGAAGTTCTCCTGCGTGGCGTAGGTGCCCGCGTAGCCCTCGCGAGTCGCGCCCTCCGGCACGTAATCAAGCAGGGACTGCCCGGTGGAGCGGATCA
This sequence comes from Streptosporangiaceae bacterium, assembly GCA_030041275.1. Classification (GTDB taxonomy): domain Bacteria; phylum Actinomycetota; class Actinomycetes; order Streptosporangiales; family Streptosporangiaceae; genus JAJYUU01. The sequence goes on along the minus strand of JASHOE010000310.1, from coordinate 40,932 downwards.
CCGCAATGATGTCCGCGCCCTCCCGCGCGGCCGCCTGGGCTTGCGGGATGTCTTCGTAGATGTCGCCGGTCGCGACGATGAGGTAGATCCACGGCCGGGGCGGCTCGGCCGTCTCGTCGATCAGCCGCTGTCGCTGCACCCGGTTCGCGTCGATCCTGCCGATGCCCGTACTGAGCGCGCCGTGCGCTGCGGCGCGCGCGGCTGCCGCGTCCGCGCGCGCCGGGATCCGGAACGCGACCTTGCCCTGCGCGGCGGCCTCGGCCAGCTGCGTCAGGTCGTCGTAGCCCCCGGCCAGCAGTGCGTCCCAGACAGGTAGTGCGACCCCGTGCTCCAGGCCCGTCGCCTGCGTGACGGCGTCGACCAGCCTGTTCACCCACGGCAGGCCGTCGGTGTCAGCGCCCTGCAGGCCAGCCAGCCGCAGCACCGCCCGCTCGATCGACACCGTGGTGTGCGTCCTCGCCAGCTCCACGATGGGCTGACCGGCCTGCGCAGCAAGGTCGCGCGCGTCCCGAACGGCGGCGGGATCCAGGTTGAGTCTCGATGTCATACCCGCTCCGGCTGCTGGTCGAGCTCGTGGCTCCCAATCCTGTACTCAAAGAGGCCGCGGACACCCGGCTGGGTCCGGATCAGGTCAAGCGCCAGCTGAGCGTGGCCGGGCAGATAGCCGTTGCCAACGAGCATGGTCACGTCGGCCGCGACACCTTCCGCGCCGAGCGCTGCGGCGGTGAACGAGGTCGCCATCGAGAAGAAGACAACGGTGCCACCCTGAGTCGTCGACAGGATCGCGCCGCCCTCGCAACCGGGCACGTCCACGCACACCACGGTCACGTCCGCTGGGCCACCCACCGAGGCGATGGCACCGGACACGGCGACTGGGTCGCGAGCGTCCGCGACCACGATCTCGTCGACTAGGGCGACCGGACCGTTGGCGGCTGACGCATCGCGAAGCGTCACCGCCTCGCCCTCATGCGGCACGACGCCGATGACCCGCCCGGCCCCGGCCTGCCTGGCGGCCGCGGCGGACAGCGAGCCACTCTTGCCCGCTGCGCCAATGATCGCAACGACTGGTCTGCTGGCCGGGCTCGTCATCACCACTCGGTGGGTGAGCGCGGGCGCGCCGCAGACGTCGAGCACTGCGAGCGCCAGCGGCACGGGCAGGTCATCCGGCAGCGTGGCCGCGATCGACCGGCCGAACAAGATGGCGTGGCCCGCGCATGGCACCTGCTCGGATGCGCCGTCCCAGCGGGCCAGTCCGTCGGTGATCACCAGCGGGGTCAGGCTCAGCGACACCAGCGTCGCGATCCGGTCGCCGGGCTGCAGGCCGAGCGGCGAGTGCGCTCCGACCTCCGCCACAACGCCCGTGAGCATGCCGCCAGAGCCGGTCACCGGGTTCTGCATCTTGCCCCGCTCTGCCACGATGCTCAGCACCGCGGATCGCATCGCGGCCGGGTCGGCGTGCGCGTCGCGCAGCTGGCGAAACGAGGCCGCGTCCAGGTTCAGCCGCTCCACCGCGATCCGTACTTCGTCGGGCCACAGCAGAGGACGGGCATCCAGCCGCCACGCCGCCTGGGGTAGCACGCCCGGCGGCTCTAGCACCCGGTGCAGGCCGAGTGGCGAGCCAGCCTCGCTCCGTGGCGTGGTCACGACTGATTCCTCCTGGTTTTGGAACGAGTGTAAGGGTAGTGTAAGCAATCAATAGAATTTCCTGCCGGACACTATACAAACAGCAGGTTCTTGCGCGCTGTGCGAGAACTAGCCGCGAAAGAGCAAGGTGCAACCGTGATCGACCAGCCCTACGTATACGGCCACAGGGAGCTGGCCGAGCCGGACTGGCGGCGGCTTCCGGGCTGGGCTGACGTGCCGGACAGCGACTGGGAATCGGCACAGTGGCAGCGGGCGCACTGCGTCAAGAACATCCGCCAGCTGCACCAGGTCATCGGCGACGGGCTGGACGAGGGGTTCTACGCCGACCTGGAGCGCGACCAGGCTGAGCGGGCCACGATGTCCATGCTCGTGACCCCGCAGATGATCAACACGATGGTGCCGGGCCGGGCCCCGGCCGATCCTGGCTTCACTGCTGAGTTCTACGCCGACCCGGTCCGCCGGTACATGATCCCGGTGTTCAGCGACCGGCACCCGGAGTGGCCGTCGCACCCGAGAGCGTCTCGCGATTCGCTGCACGAGGCCGAGATGTGGCCCGTCGAAGGGCTGACGCACCGCTACCCGACCAAGGTGCTCGCCGAGGTTCTGCAGACGTGCCCGCAGTACTGCGGCCACTGCACCCGGATGGACCTGGTCGGCAACCCCACAACGGTCATCAACAAGTACCGGTTCGAACTCGGCCGCGATGACCGGCTCGCGGCGATGCTGGACTATCTGCGCGCGCATCCAGGCGTACGAGATGTGGTGGTGTCCGGCGGTGATGTCGCCAACCTGCCCTGGCCACGGCTGGAGTCGTTCGTCGCGAGCCTGCTCGAGATCGACAGCATCCGCGACATCCGGCTCGCTACCAAGGCACTCATGGGACTGCCGCAATTCTGGCTGGCCGATGACGTACGAGCCGGAATGGAGCGGCTGGTTGCGACAGCCAGGCGGCGCGATGTCAGCATCGCCATCCACACGCATGTGAACTCGGCGCAGTCGGTGACGCCGCTGGTGGCGCGCGCGGCCAAGGCGATGCTGGGGACCGGCATCCGCGACGTGCGCAACCAGGGGGTGCTGTTGCGCGGTACCAACGACACCGCCGCGCGGTTGCTCGACCTGTGCTTCGCGCTGCTCGACGACGCGAAGATCATGCCCTACTACTTCTACATGTGCGACATGATCCCCGGCAGCGAGCACTGGCGGCTGTCGCTCGCGCAGGCGCAGCAGCTGCAGCACGACATCATGGGGTACTTGCCAGGATTCGCCACCCCGCGGGTCGTCTGTGACGTGCCGTACGTCGGCAAGCGCTGGGTGCACCAGGTCGCGCGGTACGACCGCGACCTCGGCATTTCATACTGGACCAAGAATTACCGCACCGGGGTCGAGCTTGACGACGCGTTCGCGTTGGAGCGGGAGTACGAGTACTACGACCCGATCGACGTACTGCCGGAGAGCGGCCAGGAGTACTGGCGGTCGGAGGCTCGATCGCCGCTCCCCGCTGCCGGCTAGACCGAGCGCCCGATGTGCCTGCCCCCGCGCAGGAGGGCCCGCAACTTCAATAGCCAACGCGGGGTCGGCCTAGGTGGCTCGACGCTGATGACCTGGTCGATTTCAGACCCGCCAATGTACCGCCGTTCCACGCCGACCTCGTCAGCATTCGCGTTGAAATCGTTCGTGCTCATATCTTTCCCTGGGGGATCACTCGCGGGTTGCCTGATGCGTGCGCGTGCAGCACGCTGAGCACGTGCGACGCGATCGCGACTGAGCTGCTGTGCCAGCTCTTGCTGGGGCTCCGGGGGCGTGAACAAGGCCGCCTCGTATCCGCTGCGACAGCCCTGAGGACGCCGTTGCGCTAGTAGTTGTCATGGTCTCCCGGCCATGGTCTCACCTGATATCGCCGTCGCCTACGTCTCGACCACCCGATGAAACCCGACGGTCTCGACGTCAAGCACGGGGTCTTTCTGGACCCGGTGTAGGCCAGTCCGCCAGCTCTTCCGAGCTGCGCTTGGCAACGTGTTGGTCGATGCGGGTGAGGGCTTCGGTAACGCTCATAGCTGGCAGCTGTTCACCTCCTCGGAGCCGGATTGACACCTCGCGCGCGGCAGCCTCTCTCTTGCCGATGACGAGCTGGTACGGGACCAGGCGGTGTTCTCTGATGCGGGATGCCAGCGAGCCGTCGCTGGCAAGCTCGGCTCGTAGGCCTTGCTCAGTCGCCTGCCTCACTAGCTGCTCCGCCTGCGCCGACTGCTCGCCCGCAACCGGCAGAGCGACCAGCTGGACGGGGGCGAGCCAGGCGGGGAACGCGCCGCCGTTGCGCTCAAGCAGGTGCCCGACCATCCGCTCGGCGGTGCCGACGATGCTGCGATGGATCATCACCGGACGGTGCTTGCCGCCGTCAGGGCCCACGTAGCTGAGCGCGAAGCGCTCGGGCTGGTAGAAGTCAACCTGCACGGTCGCGATGCTGACTTCGCGCTCGGCGCTGTCGGCGACCTGCACGTCGATCTTCGGGCCATAGAACGCCGCCTCGCCGACTTCGGCTTCGGCCTCGATGCCCGCACCGGCGAGCACCTCCTGCAGGATCACAGTGGCGCGGTCCCAGCTGTCCTGGCTGCCGGCATACTTGGCAGCTGGGCTGGCCAGCGACAGGCGGTAGCGGGCGGGCGCGATGCCGAGTGCCTGGTGTGCCTGCCTGATCATCTTCAGTGCTGCCGCCGCCTCGGCGGCTACCTGGTCGGGAGTGCAGAAGATGTGTGCGTCGTTGAGCTGCATCGCACGTACCCGGTTCAGCCCGCCTAGCACCCCGGACAGCTCTGAGCGGTACTGGCCGCCGAGCTCGGCGAGTCGCAGCGGCAGGTCTCGGTAGCTGCGGGCTCGCGACCGGTACAGCAATGCGTGGTGCGGGCACAGGCTCGGGCGGAGCACCACCTGCTCCCCGCCGACAGTCATCGGCGGGTACATGCCGTCCCGGTAGTGCTGCCAGTGCCCGGAGATTTCATACAGCTCGCGCTTGCCCAGCGCCGGCGAATAGACGTGCTGATAGCCCGCTCGGCGCTCAAGCTCGCGGACGTACTCCTCGAGGGCGTGCCGGATCGCGGCCCCGGCCGGCAGCCAGTACGGCAGGCCGGCGCCGATGAGCGGGTCGGTGTCGAAGATGCCAAGCTCACGGCCGAGCTTGCGATGGTCGTGCACGACGGTCTCCTCGTCAGGTTCGGGGGCGAGTGACCGCGGACATCAACGAGCCCCGGGGCCATCGCCCCGGGGCTCTGCACTCACGACAGCTTTCAGCAGGCCGGGACGAACTCCGGCGTCGTCGTCAGTGATGCGCGCTGCACAATGGCAGGCTAGCAGAATCCAGCGGCCTGTCGCGTGCCGCAGCGGCCGGCCGGCAGGCATTAGTCAGTCTTGTCCTCGATCTCCCACAGGTGGTCGAGGACGTGCCAGCCCATCCGCCGCGCGGCGTACCGCAGCGGCCAGCCGTTCGGCGGTGTGGCGAGGCTTGCCGGATCGCGAAGCGCTGCGGCGATCCGGGCCCGCAATGCGGCCGGCGGGTCGCCGGGGGCCCCCCTATCCCTCGGCACGCCCATCTTGCGGGCGTACATGACCTCGGCGTCGCGCACGTGCGCCACGATCTGGCTGGTGTCCCGGCCACCCCCACGCGGTCCCTTCCTGAGGTGTTCTGGCGCTGTTCCCGCCGCCTCGTCGAAGGCGGCCCAGCCCGCCGCCAGCAGCGCGGCGAGTCGCGCGCCCGCCTCGGGCGGCAGCGTCTGTCGCTCGCTCGGGGCGATCTCGTGCAGGCTGCCGAAGTCGGCGTTCGAGCCCGGTTCGGGATGCCGTTCAGTGACCACGAGTGTGCCGGAGACAGGTTTGAGCCCGGCGGCCGCGACGATCGCCGCATACCGGGGCAGGTACTCGTCAAGCGCCTGGACAGCCAGCTCCTCGCTCCGGCCGCGACGGGCCCAGCCGGGCCATTCGAGCGCCGACGCGAACACCCACTTGCGGCCCGGTTCGATGAAGACCGCGATGGTGCCGTCAGCGGCGGCCATGACCACCGGACCCTCGTCCGGTGCGGCTGGGATCCGAGCCCGCTGCGGCCGGTAAGCTGTCGCGCTCGGTCGAGCCCGCCACCGCCCGCTCGCCGTCGTCGGTGGACTGTTCAGCGCCCGACGTCGCGGTGGCGCCACCTGGCCCTGGCTCACCGGGTTCGGCTGGCGAGCCATCCAGTCCCGTCGCGAGGGCAGCCCCGGCCGCGCCGCCGCCCGCAGGGGTGCCCACGCCCGCCCCGGCAGGCAGCTCCGGCGCTCGCTGCGCGAAGGCGAACCAGGCGAGCCCCACGACCGTCATCGCGATGGCCACGAAGAAGTTCAGCCGCAGCCCGAGGAAGTACTGCGAGGAGTCGATCCTGATGGTCTCCTCGAAAATCCGGTAACCCGAATAGCCGGCCACGTACAGGGCAAACAGCCCCCACGGCCGGATCCGGCGGTGATGGCCGAGCCAGACCAGGACCGCGGCGCAGGCCAGGTCAAAGATCAGCTCGTACAGGAACGACGGCTGGAACGTGCTGTATTTCAGGTCAGCGGCCGGAATCTGCTGGGTCAGCCGCGCGGACATGTCGATCTTGAGTGCCCACGGCAATCCGCTGGGCTTGCCGAACAGCTCCTGATTGAAGTAGTTGCCAATGCGCCCGGTCGCCTGCGCCACCAGGAGGGCCGGCGCGATCGCGTTGGCGAACAAGCCGGCGCTCGCCCCCACCCGCCGGACCCGCCACACGCCGACCAGAGCGCCAGCAGCGATGCCGCCCCAGATCCCGAGGCCGCCTGACCAGACTGCGAGCACCCCGTACCAGACGTGCGGGATATCGGCCGGGGTGGTCAGGTCAAAGTAGATCCGGCCGCCGATGATCCCAGCCGGAACCACCCAGATGGCGACGTCGCTCACCAGGTCGGCGTTGCCGCCCAGAGCGCGCCAGCGGCGCCGGGTGATGTAGATGGCCAGCGCGATCGCGACCACGTACATCAGGCCGTAGAAATGAATATCCAGCGGCCCGAGGTGGAATCCGTTGATCGGCGGGCTCGGGATGAAGCTCAGCGGCAGGCTGTGGGCATGCGTGGGCATGCCACGAGATTATCCGCCTGCCGGCAGCGGCCGGCCAGTGTTGTGCCCGCTGCCCGCTCTGACCGGGTTCTGCCAGCCTGGCGCAATGCGCCGACGCTCGATATCCAGCCGGACCTCAGCGTCCGCGCGAGCGGACAAGACTGGACCCCCCGCGCGCGAGCGGACAAGCCAGGGCCCCCGGCTGAGCCGGGGGCCCTGGCGGGATCCTGACGGACGCTCTAGCTACCGCCGGCCCTTGCCGCCGACGTCACCGGGCCTGTTGCTGGCGAACTGCTGGTCCGGCTCGACCTCGATGCGCTCCCGGCGGATCTCGTCTCGCACCGTGGTGTCCTGCTGGACCTGCCTGGTGCGAAGCCGCACCCGCTCCACCGGCACGAGCTCCTTGCGCAGGACGGCTCGCTCCTCGTGCAGGACGATCTCCTGCACGCCCTCGGAGATGTTTCCGGATACCCGCTCGTCGCCACTGATCGGGATGCGCTCGATGTCGAACTCCTCCCGGTACAGGTGCACCGGCTGCTCGATCGACTCGACGTCGACGTACTTGTGCAGCCGGACCCGGCCGGTCTCCAGCATCTCCTTGCCGACCTGGATCTGCTCTTCCTGCCGGACCATCCAGTCCGATCCGGCCTGGTCGCCGGCCGGCATTTGGCCGGCCTGTGCCTGGGTGCCTTGCTGCGGTCCGGCTGCCTCGCCGGAGTCTTCCGCAAGCTTGCCCCTGGGCTGCTGCGTGGGGACCGTGAGGCCGTAATACCTGCTCAGCTCCTCGGCCTGCGACGCCGACATGTGCTGACCAGCGTCGATTTCCGGTCCACTCATGATCTTCTGGCTGTCGAACGGGACATTGAGGCCGTCCGCGGTGACCTGGCTACTGCCCAGCGGCACGAAGCGGCCGGATTTGCCGGCCCGAACGCGAGCCCAGGCGGGCGTCCCGTCTACGTCGTCCCTGAATACCTGCTCGACGGTCCCTACTACCTTGCCGTCGGCGCCAGTTACTCGCGCGCCGAGGAGATCTTCGGCCTGCGTCGTCATGGTGACATCTCCCCCCGAGTCGCTATCACCGGACAGTGATGGCCGCGGCAGCCACGGCTGCCCACCCCGGTACCCAATGTAATCTACCCACTACTCCCTGTTTCAATAGGCCGCCGTGGGATGGCAAACCACACGCCACGAGGCGTTGCCCGGCGCCCCTGCACGGATCGGCGCAGCCTGTTACGCTCCGTGGCCTGAGGTCGCTACCATGTCGCACTATGGCGGCATTGTTCAGCCGGATCATTCCGATCTTGTTTGTCGGCGATCTGCAGGCGGAACGGCAGTTCTACGAGGCCCTTGGATTCGACGTCACTTACGAGGGCCCGGAGTACCCGTATTTCGTCGCGCTCGGTCACGGCAAGATCGAGTTCGGCATCGAGTGGCGGCAGGACTTTTCGCCGAACGTAGTCGACCGGGTTCTGACCTGGCAGTTCGGCGTGAGCGACCTTGAGCTGGCCAAGAAGCGGCTGGCTGAGGCGGGGGTCCGCTTCCGCGAGGAACTGATGGCGCCAAGCTCGGACTGGCAGTACCGGGTACTGCACGCACGCACGCCCAACGGTTACCACCTCCTGCTCGAGGAGGGCAGTGAGTGATCATGGGGCGGCGTAGCGGCGCGCCGGTCGCGGGACGTCCGTGCTGATCAGGCCCGCGCAGCGGGGCGACAGCCCGGCCATCTACCGGCTCATCCGCAATCTGGCCGAGTACGAGCGAGCCCTGCCTGAGGTCACGGGCAGCGAAGCGGACCTGGCGCTTGCCCTTTTCGGTCCCGAGCCGGCGGTATTCGCACACGTCGCCGATCACGACGGCCGGGTGGTGGGCTTCGCCCTGTGGTACCTCAGCTACTCGACCTGGCAGGGCCGCCATGGCATCTATCTCGAAGACCTCTACGTGGAGCCGGAGCTGCGCGGGTTCGGCTACGGCCGGAGCCTGCTCGCCGAGCTGGCCAGGCTGTGCGTCGAGCGCGGCTTCGGCAGGCTCGAGTGGGCCGTGCTCGACTGGAACTCACCCGCTCTCGGCTTCTACGCCAAGCTGGGCGCCACCCCCATGGACGAGTGGACCGTGCACCGGCTGACCGGTCCGGCGCTGCACGCGCTCGCGGCCGGCCGCGGTGCGGCACCGACCGACGGCCCGCGGCCGTCCCCGCACGGCTAACATGAGCGGCGTCGCTCTGCACTGAACATGCGACCATGACGTCATGCTCATCAGCGGCGTCGAATCCACCGACCTGTTCACCGGACCAGCCGACCGGCCACTGCAGATCGTCCGCGTCGCCCTGGTCAACACCGGTCCTGCCGTGGCCGGCGGGCCCGCGGGTGTGACCGTCGCGGTGCGCGGCCGGGATATCGGCACTCCCCGGCCTGCCGTGGTGACCGAGTTGCCACCGGGGGGTGCGGCCACGGCGGAGGTGGCCGTGTCCGGGCCGGCGGGCGCGCGTCCTGGCACGACGGCTGCCGTGCTCGCCACCGCGTCGTGGCCGGGCGGCAGCACTGAGCTCGCGGCTGAGATCACCGTCGCCGAGCCGGGCTGGACGATGTGGATGGTCAGCCACTTCCATTACGACCCGGTCTGGTGGAACACGCAGGGGCAGTTCACCGAGACACGCCTTGTACTGCCCGACGCCAGTGGCGAGCTGCCTGAGGTGAGGGGCGCATTCGAGCTGATGCAGCTGCACCTGGAAGCCGCCCGGCGGGACGGCGACTACAAGTTCGTTTTGGCCGAGCTCGACTACCTCAAGCCGTTCTTCGACGCCCACCCGCAGGATCGCGCCGACCTGCTCGAGTTCATCAAGGCCGGCCGCATCGAACTGGTCGGCGGCAGCTACAACGAGCCGAACACGAACCTGACCTGCGTGGAGTCCACCATCCGCAACGCTGTGTACGGCATCGCCTACCAGCGCGGAGTGCTCGGCGGCGATCCACGGACGGCCTGGATGCTGGACGCGTTCGGCTTCGATCCCGGCTATCCCGCCATCATGGCCGCGGCCGGCCTGACCGAGTCGGCCTGGGCTCGCGGCCCGTTCCACCAGTGGGGGCCGCGGGCGTCGGCGGGTGACAACCGGCTCATGCAGTTCGCCTCTGAATTCGAGTGGCTGGCACCGGACGGCACCGGCCTGCTCACCAGCTATATGGCGAACCACTATTCAGCCGGCTGGCTGGCCGGCCACCACGCTGCCGACCTGCCAACCGCAGAGGCTCACGCCTACGAGCAATTCCGTCAGCTCGCGCCCGTCGCGGCCACCCGCAACGTACTGCTGCCGGTGGGCGGCGACCACACCATCCCGCCGCGCTGGGCGGCCCCCATCCACCGGGACTGGAACGCGCGATACACCTGGCCGCGATTCGTGACCGCAGTGCCGAGCGAGTTCTTCGCCGCCGTGCGGGCCGAGGCGACCGCGCGTGACATCTGGCTCTCACCGCAGACCAGGGACATGAACCCGGTGTACACCGGCAAGGACGTCACCTACATCGACACCAAGCAGGCGCAGCGCGCAGCAGAGGCAGCGGTGCTCGACGGCGAGCGACTTGGCACCCTGGCGTGGCTGGCTGGCGCGCCCTACCCGGCCGCGAGCATCGACAAGGCCTGGCGCCTGCTGGTATTCGGCGCACACCACGACGGGATCACCGGGAGCGAGGGTGACCAGGTCTACCTCGACCTGGTGGCGGGCTGGCGCGAGGCATGGGAGCGGGGTGACCAGGCGCGCGCGGCCGCTATCCGGCACCTGGCCGAGCGTGCCGACACCGGGAGTCTGGCACCAGACGCGCCGGCGGGAGCACTCGCCGTCGTGGTGGTCAACTCGGTGTCCGCCGAGCGCACCGCCATGGCGACCGTCGAGCTGACCATGCCGCCGGACTGGCCGGCCTGGCTGAGCCTGCATGACGACGCCGGCGCCGAGCTACCGTTCCTCGCCGAGGGCATCGAGCGAGCTGCCGACGGCGCGCTGCGGGCGGTCCGGCTGACGTTCCGCGCCGCGAACGTTCCAGGCGTGGGGTACCGCACCTACGTCGTCCGCTCAGCGACGGCCACCGTAGCCGGGGCGGCGGGCTGGCAGCCCGCTGGCCAGCAGCCGCTGCTGGAGAATGAGTTCTTCCGCGTCGAGGCCGATCCCAGCCGCGGTGGCACCCTCGGCAGGGTGCTGGACAAGCGGACAGGCACCGAACTCATCCAGCCGGGCGGCGGCGGGAACGAGCTGGTGTTGCAGCCCGAGCATCCGGGGCATCCGCGCTGGGCGGAAGGTCCGTGGCTGCTGTGCCCGGCCGGGCCTGGCACGGGCACCACGGCCCGTGCCGCCGCTGTCCGCACGGAGCACAGTCCCATCGGCAGCAGGCTCGTGGCCACGCTCGAGCTTGGCGGGCTGCTCGTTACCCAGGAGACCCTGCTCTGGCACGGCGCGGACCGCATCGAATTCCGTACCCACGTGGACGGCTCGATCGGCCAGGATCACCTGCTCAGGGTCGTGTTTCCGGCCAACGTGCCTGGTGGGCTCCCCGTTTACCAGACGGCCGTCGCGGTCATCGGGCGGCCGCCCGGACCCACCGACAGCGACGTCGCCGAGCACAGCTACACCCTGGACTGCCCAGCGAATGAGTGGCTCGCCATCGGCTCGACTGCGGCCATCCGGCTGACCAGGCCCGACGGCGGCACGGAGCTGCAGGCGATCGGGGTGGCCGAGGTAGTCGCTCCGGCCAGGCTGCGGGCACCCGTCCGCGACCTCATGGCCGCGCTGGCGGCCCGCGGTGTGACTGCCACCTGCTCGCAGCCGGAAGGCCCGCGGTACGGCTACTCCGAGCTCGACTCCAACCTGCCCGACTTCCGCATCTGCCTGGGTTCACCGGCCGACAACGACTTCACCGCGCAGGTGCTTGCAGCCGCCGGCCCCGATGCCGCAGGCGCCCTCGCAGATCGGCTCTCGGCCAACGGAGCTGCCCGCCTGTGGCTGCCTGCCCGGCGCAGCCGGGCCGACGCATTCGGACCGGGCCCGGATTTGCGCGGGCCGCTCGACCTGCCGGTCCTCATCGTCGCGGCCACCGATCTGGCCGCCGAGATCGGCAGCCTGACCGCCGACCTCGCCGACGCGGTGATCGAGGCGTCCGGCCTGCAGTCTGCGGAGTCAGACGGCGCGGGCGGTGCCGCAACCGCGCTCGCCGCGCACACGGTCGGGCTGCTGAATCGGGGCACGCCGAGCGGGCTCGTCACGCCGCAGGGTCTGGTGACGATGGCGCTGATGCGCGCGTGCAGCACCTGGCCGTCCGGAGTCTGGATCGACGGCAAGAAGCGGACCGTGCCGGACGGCACGAGCTTCTCCTGGCAGCACTGGAGCCACACGTTCGAGTACGCGCTCGCCGCCGGCCCGGGCGACTGGCGCACGGCCGGATTCCCGGCCGCCGGCCAGGACTACAACCACGACCTACTCACGGTCACCACGGGGCTGCACAAGGGCACGCTGCCGGCCCGCGCCCAGCTGGCCGGCGTTGAGCCGGCTGGGGTGCTGCTGTCGGCCCTGAAGCCGTACGGCAACCCGCTCTACCCCGGAGCGCAGCCTGACCCGGCCGATGGCGTCACCGTCCGGTTGCGCGAGATCGGCGGCTCGGGCACGGTAACTGCCCAGGTCAGCCTCTATGCCGGTATCACGGCCGCCGCCGTCTCCAGCGTGTGCGAGGACAGCCGCGGCGCGGCCATCCCCGTGACGGCCGAGGGCGTGACCATAACGGTGCCGGCTGCTGGCCTCGCCACCGCCGTCGTCGTCCCGACGCCAGCCAGCACCGTCGTCCCGACGCGAGCCAGCACCGTCGTCCCGACGCCAGCCAACAGTGCATCGGCTGGCCCAGGGCCGGCCGGCGCTGCGTCCGTCAGCCCCGGCTCGGCCGACACCGAGCCGGCCCAGCCGGTGTTCGCCCGGTACTGGCTGCACGGCAAAGGACCTGCTCCGGCGGGCAACGTGCCGGTCGCGGTGCACCTGTCCCCCACCACCGTGGCGCTGGACAACGGGTGGGCCGCGCTGCGGCTCACCGTGGCCTGCGGGCCCGAGCCCGCCGCCGGCGGCGCGCGCCTCGTAGTGCCCGCCGAGTTTGAAGTCGCTCCGGGCGGCCCATTCAGGTATGAGCTCGGACCGCTCGGCTACCAGAGCTTCGACCTCACGGTGGCCGCCAGGCCGGGCACGCCACCCGGGCGCCGGTTCCTTACCGCGCAGATCGACGGTCCGGCGGGTCAGCTGATCGAGGACGTCGCGCTGCTGGCCATGGGCCAGCCGCCGGTCCCAGGCCGCGAACTGGCCGCGCCGCAGCTGCAGGCCATGCACAAGGCGGCCGAGACCGCGCTGGCCGGGGAGGCTCATCTCAGCGTCATCAGCCCGGCGCTGGCGCTGCGCCCGGGCGGCACCGGCGCGATTGAGACGATGCTCCGCAACAGGACTGGTACTGCCATCCACGGCGAGGCGCAGCTGATCTCGCCGCACGGCACCTGGCGACACGTCACCAGGTGGACGATGGGCTTCTCGCTAGCCGCCGCCGCAGAACAGATGCTCAGGTTTGCCGTCTCAGCGCCGGCCACCGCCCGCTCGGGCGAGCAGTGGTGGGCAATCGTCAAGGTCATGTACTTCGGCCGCGTGCTCTACAGCGAGCCTGTCGAGGTGACCATCTGGTAGCGGTGCAGAACGCCCTGACCAGTGAGAGACTGGCCTTTTACCACCCGAACAAGCACCGAAGCAGCAATGACCGCAGAAACGCTACAGCGCGTGGGCAACCTCCCCGCAGAACCGAACAGCTTCGTCGGCCGAGATCGTGACCTCGGCGACCTACGCCTGCTTGTGAGCAGCGTGCGGGCGCTGACGCTCTGCGGTCCCGGCGGCATCGGCAAGACCAGGCTGGCGATGCGCCTCGGCTGGCAGCTGGCAGACGAGTTCCCGGACGGGGTCTGGCTCATCGAGCTGGCCGCGACCAGCGACCCAGCGCTCGCCGCGCGCCAGGTCGCGACCGCACTTGGCATCGGTGAGGAGCCAGGTCGGCCCGTTGCCGCCACCCTCGCTGACGCGGTCCGCGGCAGGCAGCTGCTGCTGGTCCTGGACACCTGCGAGCACATCGTCGACGCGATTGCCGATCTGGTCCACGACCTCATCTCCAGCTGCCCGCAGCTGCGCGTCGTCGCCACCAGCAGGGAGCCGCTCCGGGTACGGGGCGAGACGGTGTGGCGGGTACAACCCCTGTCGCTGCCGGCCAGGACCCTGCCTCCAGGTGCGCTCGCCGAAGCTGACGCCGGCGCAGACGAGGCCATGCGCCTGTTCGCCGATCGGGCCGCGGCGGTGCGTCCGGGGTTCGCACTCACCGCCGACAACTGGTCGCATGTGGTGCAGATCTGCCGGACGCTCGACGGGCTGCCGCTCGCGATCGAACTCGCGGCTGCGCGGATCCGGGCGCTGTCGGTCGAGCAGATCGCCGCTCGACTGGATGACAGGTTTCGGCTGCTCGCCTCCGGGGACCGGACCGCGCCACCGCGCCAGCAGACGCTGCAGGCCGCCGTCGACTGGAGCTTCGAGCTCCTGACACCGGACGAGCAGACCCTGCTCCGACGGCTCTCCGTGTTCGCCGGGTGGAGCCTGGAGATGGCCGAGCAGGTCTGTGCCGACGAGCAAATCCCGGTCTCGCGCGTACTTGATCTGCTCGCAGCGCTTATCGACAAATCCCTGGTCGCACTCGAAGACGAGCTGGGGGGCGACGCGCGTTACCGGTTGCTTGACACCATCCGGCAATACGCGGCGGACCGGCTCGCCGACTCCGGCGAGGCAGCCGCGATCCGGGACCGGCATCTGCGTTGCCTTCTCGCGTTCGCCGAGGACACCGACGTGCGGGCATTCAGGCGCGGCGCCCTGACCAGGCTCGAGCAGGTCGAGCTGTATCATCGCGCGTCCGCGGAGCGGGGCAACTTCCGCGCCGCGCTGAGCTTCTGCCTGGATACCAGGGACGCTGAGCGTGGCCTCCGGCTCTGCGCCGCGCTGCGGCCGCTCTGGGTGATCTACAGCGATGCCACCGAGGGCCTGGCCTGGTACCGAAGGTTCCTGACGCTCGACGAGCCGGTAGCAGCCAGTGTGCGGGCGCGCGCGCTGATGGCTAGCGCCGAGCTTGCCTTCGAGCACCAGGACTACCCCGTCGCTAACCGCAACGCGCAGGCCGCCGTAGCGATGAACGGCACGTACCAGGCGGCAAACCCTGCGTGTGGTCTGCGCATCCTCGCGGCCATCAGCCTGGGCGCCGGCCTGGCGGAGCAGGCGCTGGCGCAAGCCGACGCCGCAGTGGCCGCCGCCGTCGCCCACGCCGACGACTGGGAGCAAGGTCTCGCCCATGTCGCACGGGCGACTGTCCTCGCGCGAGTGGGGCGGCCAGCTGACGCGGAGGCGGAGTACGAGATCGCGCTCGATCTGCTGAAGGACCACAACGTCTGGGGCATCGCGAACGCGCTGTACGGATTCGGCAGCCTGGCTAGGGCCCGCCGCGAGAACGCTAGCGCGCTCCAGCACTTCCGGGCGGCACTGGAGCTATTCACCGAGCTGGGTGCCCGGATCGAGGTCGCCCGGTGCCAGGCTGGCATCGGCTGGGTCGCGCTGGACGAGCTCGACGTGCCGACTGCAGCCGCGAGCCTTCGCGAGAGCCTTGAGCTGAGCGTCGCCACCGGCCAGCGGCTGGGCATCGCCCGCGGCATCGAGGCGTTCGCCGCGCTCGCTGTCGTCCGGGGGGACGACAGCACGGCCGTGCGCCTCGAGGGAGCCGCGAACGCGTTGCGCGATACCGCTGGCCTCGGCCGGTCAGCGGCGGCGCAGGCTCGGCTCGACGGCTTGCTCGCGGCCGCCCATCAGCGCGCTGGCGCGGAGCTAGTGGCCGGGCTGCTCGCGGAAGGCCGCCGGCTGACCGCCCACGACGCGGCGACCTACGCGCTCCGGTCGGTTCTCCCGGTGAACCACACGCCCGACGGGGGCCGCCAGGCGACGCCGGACGCCGCTGAGTCCGCTGGCCTGACCGCCAGGGAGCAAGAGATCGCGCTGCTGATAGCTCGCGGGCTATCCAACCGCGGCATCGCGGAAGAGCTGTTCATCAGTCCCGCCACCGCTGCCAGGCACGTCGCCAACATCATGGCCAAGCTCGGGCTCAACTCGCGCGCGCAGGTTGCGGCGTGGGTAGTCAGCCAGGGCGCCAGGTAACGAGCTTCCGTACATAGGTAGCCCGCGCACGCGCAGCTCGCGTGCATAGCCGGCCCGATCGCGCCCCAGGTATGTAGGTGCCCGAATCCGCGTGCCTGCATGTTTCGGCCGGTCTTTGACGCCGGAACTGCATAGCGGAATGGCCAATTCGGTCGATGCTGCCTGCCGTCGGCGCTGCCTAGCGTGGAGCCAGATCGAGAGTCCGGGTTGCGGCCGGCCATCAGAGGGGGATGGCCGGCCCTGATCCCGAATACATACTCGGCTACATAATCCTGACGATGCAGCCTCGGGTCGAGCAGTCGTAAGTTCATCACTATCGGACTGCGAGCGAACGGGGTTGGACGTGGCACCGGTGGCGAGGGTGACGGACATGACGGTGACGGAGATGACGGACCTCACTGTGACGCAGCAGCTGGTCGAGACCGCGGCGGGGCACGGCGATCACGCAGCCCTGATCGGAGCGGTTGACAGCCAGCAGTGCACGTACTCCGACCTTGCGAGCACCATCAAACGCGCTGCCGCCGGACTTGCCTGGCGGGGTCTGCGGCCGCGGGACGTCGTGGGCGTCTACGTGCAGGACGTTGCCTCGTACGTGCTCGCCTGCCACGCGATCGGGGCCGCTGGCGGCATACCCTGCCCGGTGAGCCCGGACCTGTCGATCAGTGAGGCGGCAGGTCAGCTCGCCGACTGCGGCGCCCGGATGCTGCTGACGGCGGCACCGCTGGCCGCAGCCGCGCTCGCTGCCGCCGACCGCTCCTGGGTGCGGCAGGTGATCTCTTTCGGCGAAGCACCCGCTACGACGCCGTTCAGCTCGCTCCTTGGCATGGGGTCGCTGCAACCACCGGCCGCACGGCCGCACGACCTCGCGCTGCTGCCCTACCGGCGCACCTCCGACGGCGCGCTGCACCCGGTCGGGCTGACGCACGTAGACCTGGCCGCTCAGCTCACCGAGCTGCTGACCACAGCCGACGTGACCGACCGCGACGTCGTGCTGGCCGCGCCCCCGGTCGGCGACGGCCGGTCGTACACCGCGCTTGTCGATCACGCCCTGCTGCACGGCGCCACGGTCGCGGCCGTAGCCAGCGCAGACGAGCTGGCATCGGCGGCGGCCGAGCACGGCGGCACTGCGGCGATCGTGCCCCTCGGCGTCGAGGTGCCGACCGCCGAGTCGCTCCGGCTGTTCGCGGTCGCCTAGCGGGTCACGCCATCTCGCTGCGCAGGGCGACCTGGCACAGTTCCGGCAGCTTCTGCTCGGCCGCGATCGCGGCCAGCCGGACGCCCACCAAGAGCAGCCCAAAGCCGTATGCGGCGCCGGCACAGATCAGCACCGGGTACCAGACGGCTGACGCTCCCGTGCCGAGCAGGACTACGGCCACGATCATCGGTATCTGCGTGATCGCGACGGTCGCCACGCTGGCCAGCACGCCGCCGAGCCCATAGGACGTATAGCCGGGCGCGGCCTGCCGCAGGGGACTACTAGCCCGCTTGGCCATCGGATACGCGAGCGTCGAGGTGAGGATGTTACTGACGCCCAGCGCCGGGCCGATGCTCGCCACGGCCAGGGCTGCAACGAAGAACCCGTACTCCCACCGCCCAGCCGCCGCTGCGAGGGCGAGAGCGACCGCGAACAGCAGCGGCACCGCGATCAAGGCGAGCGCGATGTCCTGCCCCCAGAAGTACGACCGCAACTGCCGACGGCCGGTGAGCGCCGCCGCCTCGTAGATGAACGGCGGCCCGGCATACCCCGCCGCGTTGGCGTGAAAGTAGCCGACGAATGCGGCGCCGACAATGGCGCCCCCCAGCAGCACCGCCGGATGATGCTGCTTGCCAAAGATCGCGCTGGCCGAGACGGCGGCCATGATGACCGCCGCTATCCCCCAGTAGGCCAGCGACGTGGGATCGCGACGCTGGTAGATCAAGAACCGCGCGGCGACGGCGCCGAGCACGCCCGACCTGACGAACGGCAACCCCGCGCTGCGCACCCGCGATCCCTGGGTTGAGCTGTCGGCTGTTACCAGCGCGCGGCCGAGCGATCGGATCCACAGCACGCCGAAAGCGACGATGACCGCGGCCAGCACCGCCAGCCGGAGCACAGCGACACCGGCACGCCCGGTTGACGCGTCCAGGATCGCGTGTGCGGCCAGGCCTGGCGGGAGCCAGCGCATCCACGCATCGAAGCCGTTGAAGATCGATACGTGCAGCGCGCCCGTCGACACCAGCCTGGGCACCACCTGCGCGAAGAACTCATACAGCGCGAAGATCGGGATGATCAGGAACGCAGCGAGGTCCCTGCCGCGCCGGGAGCGCAGTATCCGGGCCATCGTCGTGGTCACCAACCTGGCCAGGGTGACGCAGAACAGCACCTGCAGCAGCACTGCGACCACCGCGAACAGCACGCCCAGCGGTCCCCTCGCGAGCCCCACGGTGACGCCGAGCAGGCCGATGACGTTGGCGATCGGCCAGGCGCCGGTGAAAGACGCGGCCAGCAGCCCGACCGCGAGCGGACGAGTCCGCAGCGGGTAGAGCTGCAGCGTGGCGGGGTCCAGCGTGCTGTCGAGCCCGAACGCGAAGATTGGCATGAGGAGCCAGCCGAACGCAAACAGCGTGAAGATGACCGTGGTCAGGTCGACCGAACTCGGACTGTTGCGGAACAGGGCCAGCACAAAGAACGCGCCGACCGCCACGATCAGAGCGAAGAAGCAGCTAATGATGAACGATGCCTCCGCCGACCCGGAGGACCGCAGCGCGTTGAGCAGCAGCCGCAGCTTCAGCTGGACGAGGAGCCGAGCCATGACAGCACCTCCTCGTCGGTCGCTCGCGGGCCCACCAGGTCGATGAACGCCTGCTGCAGGGTCTTGCCGCCGCGGACCTCGTCGGTCGTGCCGGTAGCGACGATCTTGCCCTGGTCGATGATGGTGACGTGGTCGCAGACCTGCTCGACCAGCTCCATCACGTGGCTGGAGAACAGCACCGTCGAACCAGAGCCCACGAACCGGGTCAGCAGCCGACGGATCACGTCTGCCGAGATCGGGTCGACGCCTTCCAACGGCTCATCAAGGAACAGCACCGACGGGTTGTGGATTAGCGCGCACCCGAGCGCGGCCTTCTTCCGCATGCCCGTGGAGTAGTCGGCAACCAGCCGTTTCGCGTCCGCGGCCAGGTCCAGCACGTCCATGAGCTGCGCGGCCCGCGACCGCGCCTCGGCCGCCGGCATGCCGCGCAGGCGCCCTGAGTATTCGATGACCTCGGCGCCACTGAGCCGGTCGAACAGCCGGGCTTCAGCCGGGACCACACCGATGATTGCCTTGGCGGCGACCGGGTCTTCCCACACGTCGTGGCCGTTGAGCCGGATCTGCCCGCCGTCCGGCCGCAGCAGACCCGTCATCATCGACAGCGACGTGGTCTTGCCTGCCCCGTTCGGACCAACCAGTCCGGCGAGTGAGCCGGCTGCGATCTCGAGGTCGATGCCGGCGACCGCCACCTTGCTGCCGAAGCTCTTCCGCAGCTCGCGCACCGAGATCGCGGACCCATCGATTCGAGACCGTTCGTTCCACCCGGTGAGCTCGCTTCCCGGTGCGCTCATGGTTCCTCCCGACCGCTTCCGGACCCCGTAAAACTGATATCAGTATGATAGCGAGCCTGGTCTCAGTTCCGCAATGCCCGCTGAGCTCGGCGCCGGGGCTTATCCCAGACCAGTGGCCGATACGTGCGGCGGGCGGTTCTCGAACGGCGTGCTGAGCACGATCGTGGTGGTCGTCGAGACGTTAGCGGCTGCTCTGATCTCCTGCAGCAACTCTTCGAGCGCCCCCGGCGACGCCACCCGTACCTTGAGGATGTAGCTCTCGTTGCCCGCGACGCTGTGGCAGGCCTCGATCGCGGTCAGGTGGGCGAGGCGCAGAGGCGCGTCGTCCGGAGCTGCGGGGTCGAACGGCTTGATGGACACAAATGCCGTCAGGGGCAGCCCGATGCCTTCCGCGCTGACGAGGGCGCCGTAGCCCTTGATCACGCCGCGCTGCTCAAGCCTGCGGACGCGCTGCTGCGCGGCGGACACCGACAGGCCGGTCCGGCGGGCGAGCTCAGTAAAGCTCATGCGGCCATCACGGGCGAGCAGCGAAACGATCGTCGCGTTGATCTCCTCCACGCGGCAACGTTACGTGCCGGCCGACCTGCGCGCCTTCGTGACCTGCTAACGAAATGGTAACGGGGTTTACACTCCCGTAACATGACGCTTCGCCTGATGGCCGCGGTCGCGGACGCACAGGTACGCTCCGGGCAGCCGACTCGCTGAGGCGCGGCTTCCAGTGCGGAGGTGATGTCCCATGGCACAGATCGGGCTCGAGCACGTCGACAAGGTCTACCCCGGTGGTGTCAAAGGCGTCGACGACCTTACTCTTGCCATCGCCGACGGCGAGTTCATGGTGCTGGTCGGACCGTCGGGCTGCGGCAAGTCCACCGCGCTGCGGTCGATCGCCGGCCTGGAGGACATCTCCGCCGGGACCATCACCATCGGCGACCGGGTCGTGAACGACCTGCCGCCTAAGGACCGCGATATCGCGATGGTGTTCCAGAACTACGCGCTCTACCCCCATATGACCGTCGAGCAGAATCTCGCCTTCGGCCTGCAGCAGCGAAAGACGCCCAGGGACGAGATCAGGCGGCGGGTAACCGAGGTGGCCAAGATGCTCGGCCTGGAGGACTACCTCAAGCGCAAGCCCGCCGCGCTGTCCGGCGGCCAGCGCCAGCGCGTCGCGATGGGCCGCGCCATCGTCAGGGAGCCGCAGGCATTCCTCATGGATGAGCCGCTCTCCAACCTCGACGCCAAGCTCCGCGTTTCGATGCGGGCTTCGCTGTCGCAGCTGCATGAGCGCCTCGGCGTTACCACCGTCTACGTCACTCACGATCAGGTCGAGGCGATGACGCTCGGGCAGCGGGTCTGCGTGCTTCGAGACGGCAAACTGCAGCAGGTCGACACCCCTCAGGCGCTGTACAACGCACCGGTCAACCTGTTCGTGGCCGGCTTCATCGGCTCGCCCGCGATGAACTTCACGACGGCCGAACTGGTCCGCGACGGCGGCGCGACCGTGGTGTTCGCCGGATACAAGCTGAGCGTGCCCGACACGCTGCTTCAGGCGCGGCCGGGTCTCGACAGCTACTTCGGCCGCGAGGTCATCCTGGGCGTTCGGCCGTCCGACTTCGAGGACGCCGAGCTTGCCGAGGCTGGCTGGCCGCGCATGACCG
The DNA here is from genome assembly GCA_030041275.1 of Streptosporangiaceae bacterium. GTDB lineage: Bacteria > Actinomycetota > Actinomycetes > Streptosporangiales > Streptosporangiaceae > JAJYUU01. Next base: position 19,724 of record JASHOE010000310.1, on the reverse strand, counting down.
TGCGGTCCAGCGTCACGGAGGAACTCGGCAGCGAGATCCACGTGATCTTCACGATCGACGCGGCTCCGGTGGAGCACGCCAGCATCAGTGACGCCAGGGCCGATGACGGCGAGGACGGGACCATCCCGCTGACCGGAAACAAGACGCTCTGGACAGCCAGGGTCGCGGCGCGCAGCGGCATCAAGCCGGCCTCATCGGCCACGCTGGCGGTAAACACCGCCAACCTGCAGTTCTTCGACCCCGCCAGCGGTCTCGCGATCGGGCACGCTGCCAACTAGGCGGCACAGCCTAGGGCCCGAGCACCACGGCGGCCGGCACGCGCTGCTGCGTCCGTGCGGACAGCAGGCCCGCGATGGCAGCCGTAGCTACCGCGAGCGCGGTCGCGGCGAGCACGCTGCCTGCCGGCGCTGGCCTGCCGAGGCCAGCGCCGAGGCCATAGGTCTCCGACATCGCGCTGATGAGACCGGTGCTTACTGCCCGGCCCACGGTCACGCCGATGACCGCGGCCGCCAGCGCCAGTACCGTCATGCGGACTACAACGGCGGTCTTGACCTGCGCGGGAGTGAGTCCCATCGACCGCAGGACCTGCACGTCACGCAAGTGATCGCGGATACCCACCCGGGAAGAGGTCAGCAACCCGGTCAGCGCGATGAGGGCCAGCACTCCGATGAGCCCGCCAAGCGCGGCCCGCAGGTCTCCCAGCTGGTCAGCTGGATTGGTGACGACGCCGACGACCAGCCGACCGCCGGATCGCCGCAGCAGCCGGCCGGCAGCCGCCTCGGGTGGCACGCCGCTCCGCAGCACCACGCTGTAGAAGCCGGCTGGGGACGGCGCCCCCTCGTAGGCCAGCGTGTCCCGGCCGTAGGCGAGCACTTCGCCACCGTATTGCGGGTCGATGATCCGGCCAACGATCCGGAACGTCACCGGCACGCCACCGAAGTCCATCTGGATGAACTGCCCGACCCGCACGCCAAAGGCATTGAGCAGCGCTTGCGTCGCCACAGCTTGTTCGGGCGCGTCATAAAGCTGCCCGGAGACGACGTCGAACGGATAAGGCCGCGCCGACGTGCCCATACCGAGCGTGGTGATGGTCGTCGTCTCCCCCGGCACGAGCCCGACCGCCTGGACACACTGGTAGGCAGCACGCACGTCGGGGTCCCCGGCGATGAGCCGGCCGGCCTGCGTCATGGTCAGGCTGCCGGGAGAGACGGTGAGGCCTGCCGCGAGTCCGATGCTGCTCGGGTCAGCCTGGACCTGGTCGAGGGTGGCCCAGAAACCGAGCCCGATGGTGATCATCACCATCGGCACGGCCACGCCGCAGACCGTCAGGGCTGCAGACAGACGGCGGACGAACGCAGCTCGGCTGCCGAGCACCATGGCCGGCGGCAACCGGGCCGCCATCGCGGCGGTGGCCAACCGGGACAGGCGCCCGCCCGGCACCGCACGGACGGCGGCCACCGGCCAGAGTCGGGCCGCCCGCCAGGCCGGGATGGCCGTCGCCAGCAGCACGGCCGTGAACGTGCCTGCCACGATCACGGCGGCCCATCCGATCGGTACGGCCGCAGCGGCCAGGCTCACGCCGGGCACCGTGCCCAGCAGCAGGGGCATCAGCAGCCGGCTTCCTAGCAGGCCGACCACGATCCCGGCCGCGGTCAGTAATCCGTGCTCTGCGGTCAGCATCAGGGTGAGCTGTGTCGGCGTGAACCCCAGCGCCTGCAGCATGCCGAGCTCCGCGTGCTGCACCAGGACCCGTCCGCTGGTGACGTTGACGATTGCCAGCACTGCCGCACCAAGCGCGACCAGGCCAAACAGCGCCAGCACGAGCCCGAGCAGCGGATCGCGCCTGGCCATCGACTCGTTTACCTGCTGCCACGTGGAGACCGACCCCACCGCGCTGCTGCCGAGATCGGTCACGACCTCCTGCACGACGAACCCGCTCCTGGCCGGGTCGGCTATTTGCAGACCGACGACCTCCTCCGTGCGGGCAACATCGGGCTCGAGCCGGTGCAGCAGGGATGGTTGCACCCAGATCAGGCCAGGGGTCTGATCCGGGTAGAACCCTTGGTCCGCCGTCTCCGCCAGACCGGCCACCCGGATCCGCGCGGCGACCGAGCCGTCGACGTTATCCAGGATCAGCTGGGCGCCAACGCTCGCGTGCACCGCTTCTGCGAAGGTGGCCTCGAGGACCGCGCCGCCGGACGCCGAAGCGCCGAGCCAGTGTCCGGATACCACCAGCGGCCGGCCCACGAGCGGCAATTCGGCACTCATGGCGCGTAGTTCGACCCTGGTCCGCTGGCCAGGCTGGATCAACTCCGCGGCGGTGGCCGGATAGGGCCCGGCGAGCGCGGTGACGCCGGGCAGGTGCCGGAGTCTGGCGGCGTCGGTGCCGGGTGCCAGATGCAGCCAGATCTGCGCTCCGTTGGTCGCCGTGAACAGGCCCCGCCACGGATCCGTGGCTCCTTGCAGCAGTCCGGCGGAGAGCAGCAGCGCGGTGACCACTCCCGCTACGACGGAGACCAGGGCGATGGCCTGCCCCACGCTGGCGCGCATGTCCGCTCGGATCCAGCGGCCCATTCCGCGCATCCCGGTCGCGGGGATCACCCCCGCAGTTTCAGCACGTCCGGCACCGGCGGGCGCGGGCGCCCGTCCGCCCCGGCGCCTCCCCAGGCCGCGGACGTCATGTCATGATCATCGACCACTGTCCCGTCGAACAGGCTGATGACCCGGTCGGCGGCGCTCGCCACCCGGGCGTCGTGCGTGACGAGCAAGATGGCCTGGCCGGCCGCGTGCGCAGACGTAAGGAGTCGCAGCACCGCCGTGCTCGCGCCGCTGTCCAGGTTGCCGGTGGGCTCGTCAGCCAGCAGCAAGCTCGGCCGGTTGGCCAGGGCCCGAGCCAGCGCCACCCGCTGCTGCTCACCGCCGGACAGCCGGGCCGGCGGAGCGCTGGCCTTGCCCTGCAGCCCGAGCTCGGCCAGCAACTCCTCGCGCCGCTGCCGGGCTCCCTTCCTGGTGGCGCCGCCCATGAGCGCGGCCAGTTCGACGTTGTCGGCCACCGTCATGTTCGAGACAAGGTTGAAGAACTGGAACACAAAGCCAATGTGGCGGCGGCGGAGCATCGCCCACCGCGCCTGGCTGAGGCCATCAACCCGCTCGCCGTTCAGCCAGATCTGGCCGCTCGTGGGCTGCTCCAGCCCGCCCAGCATGTGGAGCAGTGTCGACTTTCCTGAGCCTGACGGGCCGATGATCGCGACGAACTGGCCGCACGGCAGCGCTAAGTCCACACCCCGTACCGCGGGAACGCTGACTCCGTCACCGCGGAACGTCTTCGTCAAGCCTACGGTCTGCACCAGCAGGCGGCCGGCACCGCTCGTCACACCATCTCTTCCTGGCATCGCTGCAACCAGTCAAGGTCTGCCTGCAAGTGCAGCATCGCGCCCTCAATGAGCAGCCGCGGGACACTGCGGTCACAGGACTCCGCTAGCTCTGACAGTCCCCGCATTTGACTCAGATAATGCCGGCGCTGACGGTTGATGAGGTCAAGCCGGTCGGAAGCGCCAGCGGGCTGGCTCAGCGCCAGCTTCATGAAAAAGTCGTCGCGCACCCGAGGGCCGTCGCTGGGCCGGTCAATCCAGGTCAGCAGCGCCTCGCGGCCGGCATCCGTCAGCTCGTAGACGCGCTTGTTCGGCCGCGTTGTCTGCACGACGTCCTGACTGCGGACCAGGCCGTCACGCTCGAGTCGCTGTAGCGTCACGTAGATCTGTCCGATGTTGGGCGACGGGTAGGCCTCGCCGAAGATCTGCTCGAGCTGAACCTTCAGCTCGTAGCCATGCGCCGCCTCTTTCGCGAGCAGCGCGAGCAACGGCATGCGCATTGCGCCCCGTCCTTCCCTCCGGCCCAGGGGTTCAACTTTCTCCATCGTCGCATACCGCGATGGCCATGCCGGTTGACATGCTGGCAGTATGCAGGTGGCTCGCTGGCACCGCTCCCGCCTCGCCGCGGCCTGCCTGGCTGTGCTGATCGCAGGATGCTCGTCCGCCGCAGTCACCGGCCCGGCCGACCGTCCGCCGGCGAACTCGGGTCTTGGGCCGATCACCTTCGCGACCGGCAAGGTCGACACCGGATACCTGCAGCCGCTCATCAGCCAGTGGAACGCCCAGCACCCGACGCAGCGCGTTACCCCCATCTACCTTCCCGATGATGCCGATGACCAGTACGCCCAGCTGGTCGCGAACCTGCAGGGGCACAGCAGCGTGTACGACGTGATGAGCCTCGACGTGATCTGGACCGCCGAGTTCGCGTCCAACGGCTGGATCACGCCGCTGAGCGGCAGCGTGATCCCGCCGGGCCAGTTCCTTCGTCCGGCGGTAGAAACGGCGACCTACCAAGGCCACCTGTACGCGGTGCCCTTCACGAGCAACGCCGAGCTGCTCTACTACCGCACCGACATCCTCGCGGCCGCTCATCTCAACCCGCCGCAGACGTGGGCGCAACTCGCCAGCGACGCAACGCTCGCAACATCTCGCTATCACCTGGATGGCTATGGCGGGCAGTTCCAGTCTTATGAGGGACTGACCGTGAACTTCGCCGAGGCAGTCCAGTCCGCCGGCGGCTCGCTGGTCTCGGCAACGGGCGCACCGGCCGTTGACACGCCACAGGCCAGTGCGGCGCTCACGTTCCTGGTGAGCGGCTTTCGCGATGGCTGGATACCGCAGGCCGCGTTGAACTGGAACGAGGAGGCGTCCCGCCGGGCGTTCGAGGCAGGCACCCTGTTGTTCCTGGTGAACTGGCCGTACGTGTACGGCGACGCGAGCGTGCCAGGACCCGGCAACGTCGTGGCGGGCAAGTTCGGCGTCACCACGCTGCCCGGTCTGCGCGGGCCAGGATCAGCCACCCTCGGCGGCGCCAACCTGGCGATCAGCGCCTACTCGCGGCACCCTGCGACCGCGCTGGCCTTCATCAGGTTCCTCACCAGCATGGCCAGTGAGCGCTACATCCTGCTCCGCTCCGCGCTTCCGCCGGTCTGGACGAGTCTGTATAGCCAGCCTTCGCTGGTGGCGAAGTTCCCCTTCCTCCCCGTGCTGAAGCAGGCAATCCTCGCGGCCAGACCGCGCCCTGCGCTCATCGACTACAACCAGTTCAGCCTCGCGGTTTCCAGCACCGTGCACCAGGCGCTCGCACAGCGAATCTCTGTCAGCGCGGCGCTGGCCCAGCTGTCTGCCGAGCTCCGGCAGATCTTGCGGGCTGGCTGACGCGGCTGTTTCCGCCGGACCTGACGGTTCGGCGGCACCCTTTCTTCACGGGCCGTTTACCTCCTACCTAACAGCGGTGTATAACGAGCATGTAGGAGCACAGGTGCAGGCCCGGATCACGCGGTCCAGTCGATGCGGCTCGCTCTCGCACCGAGCAAGGCACCCGACAACCGGGCTGTACCGACCCCAGCAGACAACACCGGGCTCCCATGGACGCGAGCACACGGACGACGAAGGAGGAGGTGGCCACGATGAGATCAAGGCCGAGGACCAGGCGGAGCGCGGGATCGGCAGCCCGGTTAACAGGGCGCCGCGTCACCGTTCTCGGGGTCGCAGCGAGCGCCGCGGTAGCGCTTGCCATGGCCGGCTGCGGCAGCTCCACCAACAACTCTGCGAGCAGCCAGGTCGCAGCTAGCGCGAAGCAGACGATCGTGTTCGCTACTCAAGGCCTCGGCTCCGAGGGCACCGCTACCACCGCCGCGGTGAAGGCCTTCGAGAAACTGCACCCGAACATCACGGTGCAGATCCTCAACCTGTCGCCCACCTCCGACGTCGCGTTCGAGCAGCTCACGCAGCGATTCACGGCAGGCTCCAGCACGCCCGACGTGATCACGTCCGACGTGATCTGGCCCGCTCAGTTCGCGCAGTCGGGCTGGCTGGCCAACCTCTCCACGTTCCACCCGGCCACCGGCTCCTACTTCCCCGCCCAGATGGCCACCGGGGAGTACAAGGGCGGCGTCTATGCCATCCCGTGGTTCATCAATGCGGAGGGGCTCTACTACCGCACCGACCTGATCAAGACCCCGCCCACGACGTGGTCGGAGCTGATCAGCGACGCCAAGGCAGCCATGAAGAGCGACCCCTCTCTCAAGGAGGGCCTGGCGTTCGAGGGCGACAAGTACGAGGGCGCGGTGACCGCGTTCCAGAGCATGGGCGGCCAGCTCTCGCTGAGCGACCTCAACAACATCGACACGTCCACCAACAAGGCCGTGCTGACGAACATGTATGACGCCGTCAACGTCGACCACATCGCACCGAGCGCCGTCTCGACGTGGGAGGAGTCGCAGGTTCAGGCAGCGTGGCTATCCGGCCAGACCCCGTTCGCGCTGAACTGGCCGTACATCTTCGCGCTGTCGGACGGCAAGGGCTGCCAGCCTGGGTGCAGTCCGGTATTCGGCAAGACCGGCTGGGTACCGTTCCCGGCTACGAGCGGCTCACCGCAGGCCTCACTCGGCGGTGACGACCTCGCGATCAACGCCAAGAGCACGCACCAGGCGGCTGCGTGGGAACTGATCCAGTACCTGTCGAGCGACTCGGCTCAGATCGCCCGCGCCATCTCGGCCGGCGACCCGCCGTCGGTGAAGTCGGCATACGACGCGCAGCTGTACGCGGCGGCACCGTACTTCAAGCAGGAGCAGGCGGTCTATGCCGCGGCGACGCCACGTCCGGTGACGCCGGTGTACACGCAGATCTCCAGCCAGCTGCAGACAATGATCAGCTCGGTGCTGACCGGGGAGTCGACCCCGGCTGCAGCGCTGTCCGGCGCCGCGCCGACGGTCAAGCAGCTGCTCCAGACCGTGTCGTCAGGCGGGTGACCACGGCGTGACCGCACGCCAGGAACCCCTGCCTCCGGCGGGGCCGGCTCAGCCGGCCCCGCCGGTCCAGCCGGGCGGTGAGGCCACCGCTGCCGTCGCGCCCGCACGCCACCAGCGCCGAACTGGCAGCTACAGCCTCGCGGCGCGGGACCGCCGGTTCGGATACGGTCTCGTCGCGCCCGCGGTGATCGTGCTCCTGGCGATCACTGCGTTCCCGCTGGTCTACAACATCTGGAACTCGTTCCACCACGTTGACTACCTCTTTCCGGCGGCTCTCGGCACCTTCGCCGGAGTGGACAACTACAAGGAGATGTTCTCGGGCGGGCAGTTCCTGCCGTCGCTGTACCGCACCCTCGGCTTCACCGCGGTATCGGTGGCTGTCGAGTTCGCCATCGGCATGGCGCTCGCACTCGCGCTGAACCGCAAATTCCACGGCCGGCCGATCGTGCGCGCGGCGATCCTCATCCCGTGGGCGGTGCCCACGGTGGTGTCCGGCCTGCTGTGGAAGTCGATGTTCGACCCGCAGAACGGGTTCGTGAACTACATCCTCACCGAGCTGCACCTGCCGCTGGCTCACACCACCTGGCTGGGGCAGACGTGGACCGCGTGGGGGGCCATCCTGGTCGCCGATGCCTGGCGCAACACGCCGTTCGTGGCATTGCTGCTCCTGGCCGGACTGCAGGTCATTCCCCGCGACGTCTACGAGGCGGCCAAGATCGACGGAGCGGGAACGCTGCGGACCTTCCGGCAGATCACCCTGCCAATACTCATGCCGGCGATCGTGGTCGCGCTGATCTTCCGGACCCTGTCGTCGTTCCTCATCTTCGATGTCATCTACGCGATGACCAACGGCGGCCCAGGCGACTCGACGCAGGTGCTGGCGTATCTGAACTGGTTCTCGATGTTCAGTGAGTCCAATTACGGCCTGGGCGCGGCGATCTCGGTGGCCCTGATGGTCATGTCCCTCATCATCGCCGCCATTTACGTGACCGCGTTCCGTACCGAACAGGTGGTGTAGGCATGGCCGCTGTCAGTACCGCGATCCCGCAGTTCCGGGCAGCCAGACGGCGAAGGCACGCCCGCAAGGCTGCGGGCTGGTCCGGCTTCTACCTGATGGTCGCGGTCTTCGTCATCGTCAGCCTGTTTCCCTTCTACTGGATCGTCATCACCGCGCTGAAAACCCAGCCCGAGATCAGCGCCGGTACCACCGGCCTCTTCCCGGCGCACCTCACGTGGAGCAGCTTCTCGACGATCCTCTCCCAGGGGACGTTCGCGCGATCCTTGCTCAACAGCCTGATCGTGTGCGGCTCCACCACCATCCTGACCGTCGTCATCGCTTCGCTCGCTGGCTACGGGCTCGCCAGAACCACGATCCGCGGCAAGCAGGTCATCATGGGATTCCTGCTGGTGGCAGGCTTCTTCCCGGTGATCGCGATGGTCGGGCCGATCTTCGTCACCTATCGAAGTCTGGGACTCCTCGACAACCTCGTCGGCCTCGTGATCGTCTACTTCATCTACTCGCTGCCGCTAGCCACGTGGTTCCTCACTGGCTACTTCGGCCAGATCCCGCGCGAGCTGGAAGAGGCCGCCATCGTCGACGGCGCCACGCGGCTGCAGGCGCTGCGCCGGGTGATCGCGCCGGTCGCCGCTCCGGGCATCTTCACGGTAGCGATCCTCGGCTTCATCTTCTGCTGGAACGACTTCCTGCTGGCCCTGATGTTCCTGACCAGCCCGTCCAAATACACCGCGCCACTTGCGATCATCAACCTCGGGCAGAGCCAGTACCAGACGTACTACAACCTCATCGATGCCATGGTCGTGATCATCACGCTGCCGATCGCGCTGATCGTCCTGTTCGCGCAGCGGCGGATCATCTCCGGGCTCACCGCGGGATCGTTCCGGTGATCACTGTGTTGCCGCGGGTTCTGAACCCTCCGCAGCCGTGGCGAGCTGCCGGCCGATGACCATGCGCTGGACCTGATTGGTTCCCTCGACGATCTGCAGCACTTTCGCCTCGCGCATGAGCCGCTCGGCGGGGAAGTCCTCGACGTAGCCGTATCCGCCGAGGACTTGCACGGCGTCCGTCGCGACGCGCATCGCGGCGTCGGTCGCGAACAGCTTGGCCATCGCGGCTTGCTGCCCGTAGGCCAGACCGGCATCCTTGCGCCTCGCCGCGGTCAGGTACAGGGCGCGCGCGGCGGCCACCGCCGTCGCCATGTCGGCGAGCATGAACTGCAGGCCCTGGAACTGAATCACCGGCCGGCCGAACTGCGCCCGCTGTGCGGCGTACGACACCGCGCAGTCCAGCGCCGCCTGCGCCACTCCGGTCGCGCACGCGGCAATGCCGAGCCGCCCCGCGTCGAGCGCTGCCAGTGCGATCGGAAAACCGCGCTCCGGCTCACCAATCAACTGGTCAGCAGGCACGCGGACCGACTCGAACCGCACCTGCGCCGTTGGCGAGCTGCGCATACCCATCTTGTGCTCGGGCGAAGCCGCAGCCAGCCCGGGCGCGCCCGCGGGCACGTGGAAACAGCTGATGCCGCGGGACCGGTGCGGTCCGTCCGGGTCGCCGGACGTGCGGGCGAACAGGGTGTAGAAATCCGCCTCTCCCCCGTGCGTGGTCCAGGCCTTCACGCCGTCGATCACGAACTCATCCCCGTCGGCCACCGCCCTGGTAGTCAGGGCTGCGGCGTCGGAGCCGCTGCCCGGCTCGGACAGGCAGTACGCGCCGAGCAGATCGCCGCCGAGCAGGCCGGGCAGCCACCGGGCCCGCTGCTCATCGGTCCCCGCGGTCGCGATCGGGAAGCAGGTGAGCGTGTGCACGCTGACGCCGAGACCGACGGCCAGCCACGCAGTGGCTAGCTCCTCCACCACCTGCAGGTAGGTCTCATACGGCTGGCTGCCGCCGCCATAATCCTCGGGATACGGCAGGCTCAGCAGCCCGGCTTTGCCAAGCATGCGGAACTCGGCCCGCGGGAAGTACGAGTCGCGCTCGGCTTCGGCCACCTTCGGCCGCAGCTCAGCATCGGCTATCTCCCTGGTCAGCGCGAACAGCGCGGCGGCGGTGTCGTCCCGCGGCTCCCGCGTCGCGCCCACCATCAGCCCGGCACCACCATGAGCTCGCGGCTGACCCGGTTGAGCCGATCGATGCCATCCGTCGTGCACACCACGATGTCCTCGATCCGTGCTCCGCTCGGGCCCGGATAGATGCCCGGCTCGACCGAGAAGGCGTGTCCCGGCTGCAGCGGCTCTCCGTTGCCGGCGACGATGTAGGGCTCTTCGTGGGTCTCCAGGCCGATGCCGTGCCCCGTCCGGTGCACGAAGAACTCGCCGTAGCCGGCCGCGGTGATTGGCGCCCGGGCCGCGGCGTCCACTGCCTCGGCGGCGACGCCGGGCCCAACCGCCGCGCACGCGGCGTCCTGGGCGTGCTTGAGCACCTGGTAGTACTCCGCCACCTCCGGAGCGGGCGCGCCGATCGCGTACGTCCTGGTGCAGTCCGAGCAGTAGCCGCTCGGCATCGTTCCGCCGATGTCGACCACAACCGTGTCACCGACCTGGAGCACCCGGTCCGACGCGGTGTGGTGCGGGCTTGCGCCGTTCGGGCCAGAGCCGACGATCGTGAAGTCGACAGTGGCGTGCCCGGCGGCCAGGATCGCCTCGCCAATGTCGGCTGCCACTTCGGCCTCAGTCCGGCCCGGCCGCAGCCAGGCTGGCACTTGCGCGTGCACCCGGTCGATCGCCTCGGCCGCCTCGCGCAGCGCGGCGATCTCGGCCGGGCTCTTGCGCGCCCGTAGCTCGCGCAGCGCCAGGCTGGCGAGCTCCTGTCGGGCACCGGGCAGCGCCGCGCGCAGCCTGAGCACCATGAGCGCCCACATCCGGTCCGCAAGGCCTACGGCAGCGACGTTGCCAAGGCGACGCGCCACGAGCGCGTTCGGGTCGTCAGTCTCGTCCCAGCCGACGATTTCGATGTCCAGCGCGCCGGCCGGTGATGCGTTCGCCCCCCGCAGTTCCAACCGCGGCACGACGAGAATCGGATCACCAATCGCCGGCAATACCAGGCAGGTGAGCCGTTCAGACTCATGCGCATCGTAGCCAGTCACGTATCGCAGGTCGGGCCCTGGCGTGAGCAGCAGCGCGTCCAGTCCGGCTTCACCGGTGGCGGCGGCGACGTCACGAAGGCGACGGGCCGGAAACAACTCCGTTCCCTCCTGAATGTCACCCACAGGGCTCCTCCAGCGGTTGAGTTCGGTCCATCATCTCACCGGGTCACGGAGCGGCGGCCAGTGCTGACAACGCCCGGCCAAGGGACGAACCGAGATCCCAGCGCTCGTCGAGCGCGGCCACCCTGGGCCGGTCGGGCGGCGACGACGGCAGCCCCCCGCCGACGAGCTTGACCGGCGCGTCGCTCGCGACGAGTACCACCGGCATGCAGGCCTCCAGGTACGGCCGAGCGGCGACCAGCTTCGCCCGGCTGCCCGGCGGGAATCCGCCGTTCCCCGCGTCGATCGCGGCCAGCATCGCCTCGATCGAGCCGAACGCGCGCACGAGCGCCGCTGCGGTCTTCTCCCCCACGCCGGGCACGCCAGGCAGGCCGTCGCTGGGATCGCCCCGCAGGGCAGCGAACGCCGCGTACGACCGGCCAGGTATCTGGTAGCGCCGCGTCACGCTTGCCTCGTCGACGAGCTCGAGCCTCGCGACGCCCTTGCCGATGTAGCCGACCCTGATGCCGCGCTTGTCATCGACGAGCTGGAACAGATCCCGGTCACCCGTGATCACCTCGACGGGCTCGGTCGCCTGGGCCGCCAGCGTCCCGATGATGTCATCGGCCTCGTAGCCGTCGGCCCACTTCATGACTATCCCGGTCGCGGCGAGCACGTCGACGATGATCGGCAGCTGCGCGGTGAGCGCGTCCGGGATCTGCTCGGAGCCGTCGGGGTTGGCTCGGTGCGTCTTGTAGGACGGGATGGCCGCCACCCGGAACGCCGGCCGCCAGGACGCATCCATGCAGGCGAACAATCGGTCGGGGTGCCGGCCGCGCAGCAGCGTCGCAATCATGTCGAGCAGGCCCCTGACGGCATTCACCGGCGTGCCGTCCGGTGCTCGCATGGTGTCCTGCGGCACCCCGTAGAACGCCCGGAAGTACATGGAGGCCGCGTCCAGCAGCATCGTGGTGCCCATACCGGCCATCCTGCCAGCCAGGCCTCGCAGCCAGCCTGGGTCCCTCAGTTCGCCACGATGACCGGCGGCTCTTGATGGACGATCGCGTGCAGACCTTGTGCCAGCGTGGGCCTCGCCTTTGCCCAGCGAACCGGGCCGGCGCCGGTCACCGTGGAGCAGCCCGCGGCCTGGACCGTCACGACTGGCAAGGTGCCATGCTCGGTGCTGAACGTCAGCAGGAGGACGGTGCCCTGAGCAGACGTCTGACAGTGCGCCTGAAGGCCGCGAATCGGCGGCAGCTGGCACACTGTCCTGGCGATCGCGCGGGCTTGGGCGGCGCTTGCCACGGACACCGATTTCGGTGCCTGGACAGCCGGTCCCGGCGCGCCTTGCTGCGGACTTGGCTCGCGTATCCGCAGGCCAACGACGGAACCGGGGCTGGCACACAGTGCGTCGCTGGCCTGCACGCCAGTCGTCCGATGGCTGACGCTGGCTGGTACCGCGTTAGTCCCGCAGGCAGCCAGTAGCACCGCGCCGGCCAGCGCGCCGGCCGCCGGTGTGAGCCGCAGTGCGGCGAGTTGCTGTTGTCCCGCCATCCTTTACTCTCCTCCGGCCCGTCCTCCCGTTCGGACGCGGGCCCGCTGCTGATGGCTGGCTCTCCAGCCGGGTTGCCGTCCGCACCACGCAACTAAGACGGCCAGCAGCCAATCTCCGTTCCCTTTCTCGATCACTTTCCGTAGACCGCTGTGCAGCAGCCCGCACACAACTGCACCTTGACACTCGCCCTAACCGACATGCAGCATGGCAACCGCGGGGCCAGAGCTAGTGCGACCTTGTCGGACCTGCCATAAGTCAGGAGGGGCAGCCGTGTCTACTCGGCTCCTTTCTTATGCCCTTTCTCTGGCCGTCGGGACTGGCGTTGGCACTGTCTACCAATGGAGGTAGGGAGAACTATGCGTCTGCGCAAATTAAGGACCTGTTTGGCGATTGTTGCGGCACCAGGCATTGCCGTGGCGGTCGCCCTGCCAGCGGCCGCCCAGCCCAGCGCGGCGAGTGCATCAGCAAGCGGACCGACCCAGACGGTGATCCTGGTCCTGCGGAATCAGAACGCCAACCTCGCGCCCAGGTCAGCTCAGCGGCTCGCGGCTGTCCGCAGCGAGCAGGCGCCGGTTGTCGCGCAGCTCGGCTCGATGGGGGCAAGCAAGGTAGTCAGTACCAGTGCCCTGAACGCGGTCATCGCCACCGTACCCGCCTCCGGCATGTCGGCGCTGGCGGCAAACCCCGCCGTGGCCCAGGTGATACCGAACGCCACGATCCCAGGTCCGGCTCCAACATCGGCCGACGGCCCGGCGCAAGGCACAACTCAGGCCAAGCAGGCCGGCCCGACAGTGGCACCACCTGCGTGCGGGACGGCCAAAAAGCCTGAACTCGATCCCGAGGCGCTGGCCGATATCCATGCGACGCCGGCAGAGCTTGGCTCCATCGACGGCGCCGGCGTGACCGTGGCGACGATTGCCGACGGCCTCGACACCGCCAACCCGGACCTCCAGCGCAACGCCGCGTTCGCCTCCGCCGGCTCGAAGGCCGGCTCACCAGTGGCTACCGAGGTCGACTTCTCGGGTGACCCAGCAGGCACGCCGACAGCAGGCGGCGAGATGTTCGGCGACGTGAGCTCGATCGCCGCCCAGGGGAACCAGAAGTATGACCTCTCGCAGTTCGTCAATGTGACACATCCGCTGCCGACCGGCTGCGACATCAAGATCGTGGGCGCGGCGCCCGGTGCGAGCGTCCTCGCGCTCAAGGTGTTCGCCGAGAACAGCACGACCACGAACAGCGCCTTTCTGCAGGCCATCAATTACGCGGTAGCACACGGCGTCAAGGTCATCAACGAGTCGTTCGGCTCAAACCCGTTCCCCGCGACCGCTGTCGACCTGACCGAAGAGGCCGACAACGCAGCTGTCGCCGCGGGTATCACCGTGGTGGTCAGCACCGGCGACGCCGGATTCACCAGCACCATCGGCTCGCCCTCGGCGGACCCGAACGTCATCAGCGTGGGCGCGAGCACCACGTTCCGCTCCTATGCGCAGTACGCGTTCGGCGGGATCAACGACCCGGCCGCCAACGGCAAGGTCGCCGACAACAACATCTCATCGCTGTCCTCCGGTGGCTTCACGCAGGCGGGCGGGACGGTGGACCTGGTGGCACCGGGCGACCTGAACTGGGCGCTGTGCTCCCCGAACCTCACCCTCTTCACCGACTGCTTTAACGAGAACGGCGCCCCCTCCCCGATCCAGTCGTTCGGAGGCACGAGCGAGTCGGCCCCGCTGACATCAGCCGCAGCTGCCGATGTGATCCAGGCCTACGCCTCGACGCACGGCGGAACGGACCCGTCGCCTGCCCTGGTCAAGCAAATCCTGCTCAGTACCGCGACCGACATCAGCGCGCCGACGACCGAGCAAGGCGCCGGACTGCTGAACGTGGCGGCGGCGGTGAAAATGGCCAAGGCCGTCGCCGGCGGCAAGGCGACAGCAAACGCCGGGCTACTCGTCGGCCCTAACCAGATCAAGGTGCAGCAGAACCCAGGCGCCAGCACCGTCAGTTCGATCACGCTCACCAACACGGGAACGAATCCGGTCACGGCTCATCTGTCGACCCGGGCCCTGACCCAGACGGTGGGGAACACCACCGGCACGTTCTGCATGCAGCCGAACACGGCGAGCCCGACGTCGGCCTGCCCGGCCAACTCGCCCGGCGTGCTGCCGATCTGGAGCGGCGTCAGTGAGGTGTTCCAGAATGTGCACTTCACCGTGCCGCGATCATCCCAGCCCGATGTGCTCAACTTCGCCGCCGACTACCAGTTCACCGGTCAGTCGTCGCTGTTGCACTTCGCGCTGCTCAGTCCGAATGGCACCTACGAGGCGTACTCACTGCCGCAGGGCCTCGCCGACTTCGGTCAGGTGGAGGTGGCGAACCCGGTGCCAGGCACCTGGACGGCGGTGTTCTTCACCGAGCAGGACGGTTTCACTCCGGGTGCCCTCGGCACGAGCGGACCGGTTCAGTGGGACGCCAGCACGATGGCCTACACACCTGCCTCCTCGATCAGTACGAGTGCCGTCACGGTCCCGGCTGGTCAGAAGGTGACCGCGCACGTAAAGATCACCAGCCCGAGCATGGCCGGCGATTCCAGCGAGTCGGTGGTCGTGTCGGCTGGGTCGCAGGACAACACAGTTCCCGTGACTATCCGCACAATGGTGCCGACCAGCGCCAGCGGTGGTCAGTTCACGGGCGTCCTGACCGGAGGCAACGGCCGACCTGGCGCACAGGCGCAGCTGAACACGTACGCGTTCAACGTGCCGAGCGGCGAGCGGAACCTGAATGTCGAACTGCACTTGCAAACCGATCCCCAGGACTACCTCATCGCGTACCTGGAGAACCCGGACGGCCAGATAGTCGGATACTCCGACAACATCGTGGTCAATAGTGCATTCAACACCACTGTATTCAGCCCATTCGTGGACTTGTATCACGTCGCTCCACAAGCGGGTCAGTGGCGCATTCTGCTGCAATGGATGCAGCCAGTGACCGGACTCGAGCTCAGTGCTAACTTCAGCGGCGCGATCAACTTCAACAGCGTGCGGGTCAGCAGCAACCTGCCGCAATCCGTGGTGCTCAAGCAGGGTCAGCCAAGCACCTTCACGGTGCACGTGACGAACACCGCAACCGCGCCGGAGGCGTACTTCGTGGATCCGAGGCTCGACCAGGACGCGACGATCTCGCTGCCGAACCAGAACAGCGGTGCCAACGCGGCGGCCAACCCGCTACCGCTACCGCTGCCAAACGCGGCGGGTCAGCCCTCCTTCCCGTTTTACTTCGTGCCTTCACACACCAGTGAGCTGGCCGCGAACGTGACGGAAACCTCAGGAACCGCGAATGTCAACTTCG
The DNA here is from genome assembly GCA_030041275.1 of Streptosporangiaceae bacterium. Lineage (GTDB taxonomy): Bacteria > Actinomycetota > Actinomycetes > Streptosporangiales > Streptosporangiaceae > JAJYUU01. The sequence continues at coordinate 3,781 of JASHOE010000310.1, read as the reverse complement.
AGCTGTCCTACGCGCCGGGGGACCCCGATCTCGAAGGCGTCTCGACTGGCACGTCCGCCAGCCTGACGTTCTTTGAGCCAGAGGTCAGCCCCGGTATCTGGCCGCTCGACCCAACCGAGATCGGCCCGTTCGGACCGTCGGGCGCGCCAGCCGCGGTGGTCAGCGACAACCTGGACGTGGTTACGCAGGCATTCGACCCGGCAGTCACCTCATCGACGGGCGACATGTGGTCGGCCTTCAACGGGCTGTCGAGCACCTTCGACCCCGTCTACCTGAACCCCGGCCAGAGCGCCACCATCACGGTGACCATCACCCCGACGGCGAGCGTCGGCAGCAACGTGTCAGGCACGCTGTACGTCAGCGACCTGACACTCGGCCAGTTCAACGGCGCAGCCAACTCCGATGGCGATGACATCGCCGCTATTCCGTACTCATACACGATCGGGTCGTAGTTCTCGCGGCGTGAGACTGCGGGGCGGGCCGCCAGCCAGATCACCTGGCTGGCGGCCCGCAGCCCGTTGCCCGCTACCCGGCGTCGGAGCAGCGGTTCGGGCTGCCCGTCGGCTACGGCGGTGCGACTGAGCGGGCATATCGGTCCGAGCACCACCAGAACGGCCTACCGGCACTCGCTGAAGGACTTCATGCCTGCGGCGTCGGCGGGTGCTGGGCAGGTAGGCCGCGCGTTCGTTCGATAGCCCAGCTCTATCAATCCATGGATACCTGGCATTGGCGCCTGTCAACCCCTGCGCCGTACGCTATTGTCGAGCGATCTGGTAGGCAAATTTCGATCGAATCAATAGGCATCGAGTGAATACGCAAGGTCAGTAGGCAAGGGCAAGGAGGTCACCATGACGGCTATCAGCCCAGTACGCACGCGATGTCCGGCCGACCTCGTGACTGCAATCCAGGCTGCGACCAGCCGCCACGCAGACTGGCAGCAGACCGCAGAACTCGTGGCGGCGGAGCTGTCACGCCATCTGCCGGCGCCGGACATGCTCACTGCAGCCGAGCGCGAAGGTATTCCTGACGACTACCAGTGCCACGTTCTCCACGTCGAGCCCGACGGTTCGTTCTCGGTGACCGCCATGGTCTGGCGTCCCGGACAAGTCACGCCCATCCACGACCATGTCACCTGGTGCGTGTTCGGAGTTCTCCAGGGCGTCGAGTACGAGGAGTTGTTCGCGCTCGCAACTGACGGTACGCACCTCGCCGAGGTCGGCCGCAACGAGAACCGGCCGGGCGAGGTCAGCGGCTTTGCTCCCCCTGGCGACATCCACCGGGTGCGCAACGTCGGCGACGACGTCGCGATCTCACTCCATGTCTATGGCGCGGACATCACCCGGCTTGGCAGCAGCGTCCGCCGCTGCTACGAACTCCCGGTGCTTGCGCCCATGGTCAGCTAGCGACTGTGACACCCGCGGCTGTCTGGAATCGGGACGTTTGCCCACTAGCGCCGCCGTTTCCCGCTGGTCAAGACTGCTGTACATGAGGAACGGGGTGACCCGCAGCGTTGCGGCGGCTTTGGTGACGGCGGTCGCGACTGCAGCGTCTGCTCTGGCTATTGCCGCGGCCGGGTCGGCGCCTGCCGCCCCGGCGGCTCGAACCCAAAGCGACCAGACCGCCCAGCTGGCGGCTGGCAGCGGCTATGGCCCGGCTGCGGTGCTGGCGGGAATGAGCGAGGCACAGCGAGTCGGGCAACTGTTCATGGCCGGCGTGCCGGCCACTGGACCGGTGAGCAGCGCGATCAGCTCCGACATCGCGACATACCACACCGGTTCGGTCATCTTGACGGGCCGCAGCAGTGCGGGAGTTACCGCGACGCGGGGGCTGACGAACCAGCTGCAGGGCCTGGCCACCGGGGCCGCGACGGATGGCGTGCCGTTGCTCATCGCCACCGACCAGGAGGGCGGCAACGTGCAGGTGCTGTCCGGGCCTGGCTTCTCCACGATGCCGACCGCGCTCTCCCAGGGCAGCGAGTCGCCAACTGCACTGGAGCACAACGCGGACGTATGGGGCGGTCAGCTCGCTTCCGCCGGGGTGAACATGAACCTGGCGCCGGTGCTGGACACCGTGCCGCAAAGCGAGGCGTCGACCAACCAGCCGATCGGGATCTATCAGCGCGAGTACGGCTACACGCCAGCAGCGGTGACGACGGCCGGCACGGCCTTCATCACCGGCATGCACGAGGCGGGCGAGAGCGTCACCATCAAGCACTTCCCCGGTCTCGGCCGCGCGGACGGCAACACCGACACCACGTACGGCGTCACTGACAACGTCACCACGTACAACGACCCGTACCTCCAGCCATACAAGGTCGCGGAGCAGTCGTACGGGGCCGGCGTCGTCATGGTCTCGCTGGCCATCTACACCCTCATCGACCCCAGCCACCAGGCCGTGTTCTCGCCGACGGTGATCGGCGGGATGCTCCGCAGCGAGCTAGGTTTCCACGGCGTGGTCATGAGCGACTCGATGGACGCGACGGCGGTTGATGAGCTGACTCCGGCCGAGCAGGCAGTGGACTTCATCAACGCCGGCGGGGATCTGGTGCTGGCCACCGACCCGACTGTGATCCCGGCCATGTACAACGCCGTGCTCTCGGAGGCCCAGTCCAGCTCGTCGTTCGCCAACCTCGTCAATCAGGCAGCCCTCTCGGTGCTGATCGCCAAGCAGCAGGGCGGCCTGCTCGGCGGCACCGTGGGTGCCGCGTCGACAGGCTCGGGCCAGGGGATCGTGGTCGAGCGGGCTACCAGCGGCAGCCTCGACGCCTTCACGGAGAGCGGCGGCACGTGGTCCGGGCCGGTCGCGCTCGGCGGCGCGAGCTTCTACCAGCCGGCCGCGACGGCTGTGCCAGGGTCCACCCGGACCTACGCGGCGGTAACGGGCACTACCGGGCAGACGTATGTGCTCGCCTTCAACGGCGCCAGCCCGGTCGGCTCGTGGACTTCGCTCGGCGGTGACGTGACCGCGCCGCCCGGCATCGCTGCCGAGTCCAACGGTCAGGCCGCGGTCGCAGTTCGCGGTATTGACCACGCCATCTACGTCAACTCGTACTCGCCCGCGACGGGGTGGAGCGGCTTTTCCCGAATCGCCGGCACGGCGCTCGATGCGCCGGTGGGCGTGGCATTCACGCCTTCCGGTGATCTCGACGTCTTCGTGACTGGGATCAACGACGCGATCTGGCTGAATACTCGCCACAACGGCGCCTGGTCTGGTTGGCAAAGCCTCGGCGGCGTCGTGGTCGGCGGCCCCAACGCGGTCATGGTGCCAGGCGGCCCGGTCCAAGTCTTCGCGCAAGGCGGGGCTGGTGTCGGCTACGTGAACTCGTACTCGGGCACCACCTGGTCCGGCTGGAAGAGCATAGGCGGGGTCCTCACTTCGACCCCGGCCGCAGCGGCCCCGGCCAGCGGGTCAAGCTGGGTGGTCGGTGACGGGACAGACGGACACCTGTGGCTCAACACATACAGCGGGGGTACCTGGTCAGGCTGGTCTCAGCTGCCGTTTGACTAGCCCGTTGAGTGGGCTCGCGGCCAGGCGACCCGCAGTGAGCGCAGGTCGTCACTATCAGGGAACGCGCTCGTCCGCCCTCGCCGCCCGTTGTCGGCTCGGGGAAAATGGCGCGACATTGTCGTGGGCTGCTGTTAGAATCGAACATAGTTTCTAGGCGCCTGCTGCCAGTGATTACATAGTGCGTACCTCAGCGCCCGCGACCCGCGACCGCAGCCGATTGGCTGACCCCGGGAGGTGACGCAGCGGTGCGCCAGGCAGCCGATCAGCGCGCGGC
>JASHOE010000309.1 GCA_030041275.1 Streptosporangiaceae bacterium | reverse complement strand
TGCGGGACGCCGATGACCGCACACTCGAGCACGGCGGGATGCGCGCAGATAGCCTGCTCGACTTCGATGCTGGAGATGTTCTCCCCGCCCGAGATGATGACGTCCTTGCCGCGGTCGCGAAGCTCGATGTTGCCGTCGGGATGCCAGACGGCGAGGTCCCCGGAATGGAACCAGCCGCCAGCGAACGCTTTATCGGTGGCCGCGTGGTCGTCAAAGTAGCCGCTCATCACGTTGTTGCCGCGCATGACCACCTCGCCCATCGTGGCCCCGTCACGCGGGACGTCGTTCATCTGCTCATCGACGACCCGAACGAGATCGGAAGAGATGTAAGCCTGCCCCTGGCGCGCCAGGTATGCCGCGAGCCGCTCGACCGGAAGCTCGGCCCATCCCTCGGGCTCGGGACACACGGTGATCGGGCCATACGTCTCGGTTAGCCCGTAGACGTGGACGACCCGGAAGTTCAGCTCTCTCATCCGGCCTAGCAGCGTCGGCGACGGCGGAGCGGCGGCAACCATCGCGGTCACCGGCCGGTCCAGCCGGTGCGCACGAGGATGGTTAATGACCATCAGCTGGACGGTCGGCGCCCCGTTGTAATGCGTCACGCCCTCGCCGTCAATGAGATCCCAGACCAGCTCGGGATCCACGGCGCGCATCGTCACGTGCCGTGCGGCCACCGCCGTGACCGCCCACGGGAAGCACCAGCCGTTGCAGTGAAACATCGGCAGCGTCCACAGGTACACCGACTCGGCGTGCAGGCCGGCCACGATCACCTCGTTGAGCGCGTTCAGGTAAGCGCCGCGGTAGGTGTACTGCACGCCCTTGGGCCGTCCGGTGGTTCCGGAGGTGTAGTTGATGGAGATCGTTTCTTCCTCGCCCGCCAGCCAGCTGACCGGTCTCGCCGGGGCGGCGCCTGCCAGGAACTCTTCGTATGCATCCCCGCCGGCGTCGGCGTCAGCACAGCGAATCACGCTGATGCCGGACAGGTCGGACGACTGGATCAGCGGCTCCAGCGTGGTGTCGAGCAGGAGGTATTTCGCGCCGCTGTGCTGCAGGATGTATCCGACCTCAGCGGCAGACAGGCGGTTATTGACGGCGACCAAGATGCCACCCGCCGCCGGCACACCGAAATGAGCCTCGAGCATGGCCGACGAGTTAAACAGCAGCGTGGCAACCCGGTCGCCCTTGGCCAGGCCTGCAGACCTGAGCGCGTTGGCAAGCCGCCACGACCGCTCCGCGAGCTCGCCGTAGCTGTACCGCCGATCGCCTTGCACGACCGCGGTCTTGTCTGGGTAGATGTACGCCGCCCGGTGGAGGAAATCGACCGGATTGAGCTCGCTGCGGAACACGGTGCCGGGCAGAATCGGGTCGCCAAGTGCAGCAGAAGCCGCAGCCAATCCAGCGTCCATCAGATGCCTCCTTGCAGCTGCGGTTACCCGGCGGTGCACGGTCAGCCGCTGGCGCCGCGCTGGCGAGTAACTGCGACACCTCCGGCAGGTGCCAGCGGCGATGGTCGCGCCCGCTGGCGTCGTCATCGGTGCTGGTGCCGCGGTGTCTCCGCGGCCGCTCGCCTGCTTCCAGGGTACAAAGGCTCTGGTCAGACCTCTGATACCCGCGCCGCTGCCGCGCGGCCGCGCGCACGGGTCACGTGGGGGCTTCGTCCTGATAACCGCAGGGAATGACTGCCTCCGGCATCGAACAAAGGACGATCGTGGATATGCGGAACGCCGATAACCCATCCACCGACGACGGCAGTAGCCCGATCGTGATCGCCGGCGCAGGCTACGCCGGGCTGCATGTCGCCTTGCGTCTGACGGCTCGGCTGCGCAACAACCCGACGGTGGACGTGACCCTGGTTGACCGGCACGATTACCACCAGGCGATCACCGAGCTTCCCAGGGTCGCGGGCGGCACCCGCGCCGCCGATGCAGTGCGGCTGCCGCTCCAGGGCATGCTTTCCGAGCGTGTCCGCTTCATCCAGACCGAGGTCAACGGGTTCGACCTGGCCCGCCGACACCTACTCACCGGGACTGGCCCGATCCGGTGGGGACGGCTTGTACTGGCGCTGGGCAGCCGACCCAACGACTTTGCGATCCCGGGGCTGGCCCAGCGCACCCTTTCGCTGTACACGGCCAGCGACGCCGAACTGGTGTGGGCGGCAGCCAGAGATGCCCTCACGGCTGCCGCGGCCGCTCCCGATCCCGAACAGCAGCGCCGCCTGGCGACCGTGGTGGTCGGTGGCGGTGGCGCCACCGGAGTCGAGCTGGCCGGCGAGCTGGCCGAGATGCTGCCCGAGGTAGCCGGCGCGCACGGCCTGGCGCCCGATCGGCCGGGCGTGCAGCTCGTCGAGGCGGGCCCGACGATCCTGGCCGGTTCCTCCCAGCAACTGATCGACAAGGCGATCAGAATCCTTTCCGACCTAGGCGTCCAGGTCCGCACCAACGCGACGATCGCGGCGGCGACCGAGGACGGTTTCCGGCTCCAGGACGGTCAGCTGGTGGAAGGCGGCGTGTTCGTCTGGGCAGGCGGGCTGAAAGCACCGGAGCTTGTCGCCGACTCGGGACTGCCGACTGGCCATAACGGTCGCGTTAAGGTCGACCGGTACCTGCGCGTACTCGACCACCCCGATATCTACGTCGCTGGTGACCTTGCCTCCGTAGTGGACCCTCGCGCTGGGCACGTGCTGCCTCCCCTGGCGCAGGTTGCACTGGAAGAGGGCGAGACGGTGGCCCGCAACCTGGACGCGGAGGTGACCGGTCAGCCGCTGGAAGCGTTCACCTTCCGCGACAAGGGATTCGTCGTCTCCGTCGGTACCAGCCGCGGAGTTGCCGACATCGCCGGCCTCGCCACCGGCGGGCGGCTGGCGCACGTGCTCAAGGACGCTATCGAGTGGGAATACCGCCAGTCCGTTAAGCACCTGCGCGGCTGGGATCCCGTGGCCAGGTGATGGTCATCCCCACTGCCCAGGCTGGTAGCCACCGCCCTGGTTTTTCAGCATGACATTGAAGCGGTTGTAGGCATTGATGACGGCAAGAGGCCGACCGGGCGCGCTGGCCCGGGGCGTCGACTACAGCGGTCGCAGCTCCGGGTTACGCAGCTCGACTCTGCCAGGGCCCGCGAGGAAGATGCCGAAGACGACTACCTCCACGTCCGCTGGCACCCGCGCCGAGATCTGATGAGGTGACCAATCGGGATCGTTAGCGACGATCGTTACGTTGTTGTCGGGGTCACCGAAAGCGGCTTGCTCGGTCAGCGGCCCCCGAATGGGCCGTCCTTCGTTGACTCGGAAGAAGAGTCCCGCGCGGCCTTCAGGAGCTCGCAGCACGGCGCGGAAGACCAACGTGGAGCCTCGGTAATCGTCGGCGTAGACCTCCTGGCCGAGCAAGGCGAATCCTGCCGGTTCCGGCACGGCAGAGGTGATCGCGGCGGTTCCGTCGTCCGTGACGCACTCATAGTCGCGCCAGTGCGAATCGCTAACGTTCTCCGTGAAGCTGCCACCGAACAACCAACCGTCCAGGCCGTCGGCGAACGTCACGTTGCGAGGTGAGTAACGAGGCCGTTCAGGTCTCCGACTGACAGGCTCACCCGGACGCCCTGGAGCCATCACGCCACCGCCACCCACCGCTGCCTGGCGGACCGGAGTCGTCCCCGCTGGAACTGCGAGCCGGTCCATCACCGCGTCCGCCACCCCGATGCGGGCACGGGCCGCGATCGAGATGGCCAGCCCCTCGACCAGCCGCACCGTTACCTGCCGGGTGCCAGCGGGGCCGGTGAGCCCGATCCGCGCCGCTGCCACCTCGGGGCCTAGCTCGCCAATCTCTACCCCGGTCACGGTGGCTTCCAGCGCTCCGAGCATGCGGACCGTGAGCTCATCCGGCACCTGTTCGGGTTCGGCTCTGAGAAGCTGGTCAAGACGGAAACCGTCTGCAGCCAGGAACCACAGCGGAAGCTCACGGCCCGACTCGTCCGCGAGAAGGACTACGTAGGTCGGCGCGCGCCCCGGAAGGTGGCTCATCTCGTCTCGGCGGCCGGACCGAGCGATGCGGACGGTGGTCATCAGCGGCCTCCTTGCGGTGGCGGGAACAAGATCGGGGCGATGCTCGGTGAGGTAGGCGCGCATCCTGCGCCTGGCCTTGTGCAGGCTCGCCCTCGCCGCACCTGTCCCTGCCTCAACGTCGGCGTAATACCGCAGCACCACAGTGCGGCGCTGCGCGGCCGGTAGCTGCGCCATCGCGGCGCGCACAGCGTCGGCGCGGTCGATGTCGTCCGCCGACGGCACTCCGTCGTTGGCGACCGGGTGCAGGGGTTCTGGCCAGTCGGGCAACAGCGCGAGCCCGCCGCGACGCCGCAGTCCATGGCACACGTTGGCCGTGATGCCCGCCAGCCAGGCTGCGAACCGGTCCGGATCCCGGAGCTGGTCCAGTGCGATGAACGCGCGCAGGAAGGCCTCCTGCATGACGTCGTCAGTGTCGCTGGGATTGGCGCACAGCTGCCTGGCCCGCGCGCGGACCATGGGCTGGTGCCGCTCGACGAGCAGCCGGAACGCCACCTCGTCGCCGTGGCGCGCAAGCAGGACCAGCTCGCCGTCACTGATGTCAGGCATCGTCGCGCAGCAGTTCCGGGTTCCGCAGCAACACCTGGCCGGTCCCGGACAGCACGACGCCGAACTGGATGAGTTCGGCCGTCTCGGGAATCAGAGCAGATACTTCGCCGCTGCACCAGCCTGTGCAGTCGACCGCGGTGACGGCGCGCTCTTCCTGATGATCTGCGCCCTTCCCTCCCCAGCGGATCCCCAGGCACAGCGCTGCGCTGCCTGCGACGTTCTCGGCGCGGAGCTCGGCGCGGAACACGACGGGAGCACCGCGAAAGTCGTCCGCGAAGATCGTCTGCAGTAGAGCCCCGCGGCCGGATGGCTCGGGAACCGCCGACGACAAGTTGGCACACGAGGCCTCGACCGCCACGGAGTAGTCACCGCGGACAGCGGCATCCAGATGCCACCGGTCAAGACCGTCCGCGAACCTCATGTTCCGCGGCTCGAACCGGGGGCGCTCTCCAGGCTCGACGGGGACGTGAAGGACCGCTCCCGCACGGGCTGGGACTTGGCCTGCTCCGGCTGCCGTACGCCAGAACGGCGCAGCCGGGTCGTCGTGCTGGACCGGCACGGCGAGCCGGTCCAGCAGTGCGCCGTCGACCCGGACCGGCGAAGCCGCGACCACGGCTAGCCTCAGCCCCTGACCGACGCTCGCCGTGACGTGCCGTGCACCGAGTTCGACCCGCGCAGCGCAAGTGGCGGCGTTCACTTCCTCGGGATTGTGAGTGACCGGGTAGATCTCCACGCCGGTGACGCGACCACCTGCCGCTTCCGCCAGCCGAACGGCAAGTTCCTCGGGGATGCTGGCCGTCGTCCACACATCATCGGCGGGCCTCTCGAGGAGCTCCTGGATCGAGATGCCGCCGGGCTCGTCCGCCACCAGGACCGACAGCGCCCGGTGGCCGCCATCGTCGGCGAGCACGACGACAGACTCGCGCCGGCGCAGCCTGCGCTGACCATGACCCAGCCCCGGCTCGCCCGTCGCGATCACTCTCGTCCGCGGCTGCGCGTGAGCGACGCGGACCATGACAGCGTTCACATCGTCTAGTGTCCGCTGAACCCTGCGGCGTTACCGCCGCCTCAGCGCGTCGCGACCATCGTGCCGCCGACTGCCGATCCCCCCTGCGGCGCGCAACGAATCTCAGCGCAGTACCAGGAAGCCGAGCCAATTGGTTCCGGGGTTCCGGCTGAGTGTCAGCGCCTTGTGCGCTAGAGGTGCCCGCGGGACCCGGTAGCTAGGAATGCGGTCCCGAAGAACAACTCCGTCCAGGACAGATCGGCCAGCTCGTCCTTCATGGCTGCGCGTATCGCCTCCCAGGGGCGGCGCGTGATCCACTCATCTATGGAGGCGAACGGCCGCACCACCGCGGTTCCGACCTGCGCTAGGTACCTGGGCGTGTTGCCGGGAACTTTGAGATCAAGCACTACCCATCGACCACCTTCGGAGAGGGCCGCCGCGCCGTGGGCGATGACCTCTGCACACTCGGGCACCTGAGATAGGGCGTACGTGGAGAGGATCGCGTCGACCTGGGTTGGAAAGTCGAAGTCGACCGCGTCGGCTTGCACGAGGCTGATATTGCGCCAGCCATTCGTGTCTATCCGGTCCTCTGCACGGGCGAGCATCGCGTCGGTCAGATCGACGCCGACGATCCGGCCGCCGGGACCGATGGCCTCCTCAATCAGCGGGAAGTTCAGACCCGTACCGCAGGCAATATCGATCACGCTGTCCCCCGCGCGAAGGCCAAGCGCTTGCACGGCCCGGAGGCGTTGTGACCGTTGGGGGTAGCCGGGAGCGGGGTAGAGCCGACAGGAGATGTCGTAGTGCTTCGCCTTCTTGCGGTACACCTCGATCAGGTGCTCTCGCGTGCGTTCAGTCTGGCTCACGCTGTACTCCTCGATCTCGGCAGCGTCGCGGTTAGACCGCGCGCAATCCCAGCTAGGACTCCGCGCCTACCCGCGTCGCGGACTCGAGAGCAGTCTTGATCGCCGCCATCTCGCGATCGCTCACGCGCTGAACTCTGCCCTTGAGAACGCGGCTCGGGAACGCTCGCATGATGCCAGCGAGGTCGATCTCAATCCACATCTCGGCGGCGGTTTGTCCATCGTCCACCGGCTCGAGTTCCATTGCCCAGCGCGCTCTGGAGCTACCCATTGGCCCGGCGAATGCTACATAGCGGGGTGCTTCGACGACGGTCACCTGCTGGCTCCGACCGTGTGTCCACCACAGGTCTTTTGCCCGCTGCTCCACCTGCGAGCCGGGCTGGAGCGGGCCTCCGCCGCGAACCCAGCACTCGAGAACCGTTGGTGCCCACTCCGGCCAGCGTCCGACGTCGCAGATATACGCCCACACCTCACGAACATTGCTGGCGATTGTGATGCGGCTCTCGGTTCTCATTGTCATCTGCGCTCCTTCATCCCTGATCGCGGGCGCCGGAAGGTTCATTCGAGGACGTGCTCGCCGGCGCGGCCGGTCCACGTCCGACCGCTGCTCTGGTCGGGGTGGCTTTCGCTCCGAACGGCACGCAGTTGCTGGTCCCGTGGGGGGTCAGTGCCTTCGCTATCTCTTGCGTGGTCTCGTCCCAGCCGTGCAGATTCGAGCGTCGGTTCAGTGCGGCGGCCCGTAGCCGGTGTCGGTGGCGCTCGTCGCCCAGCCAGTCCGCGATCGCGACAGCCAGGGCGGCCGGATCGCCGGGAGGGACCAGCTGACCGGGGACGATGCCATCGGCGCTCAAGCCGAGCGCTTCGGGCAGGCCGCCCACCGCTGCGGCTAGAACGGGCACGCCGTGGGCGAGCGCCTCGGTGACAGCCATGCCGTAGGTCTCCGAGCGAGACGGCGCGACGAGCAGGTCGGCGGTGCTGTACGCGTGGCTCAGGACTTCGCCGGTCAAGGTGCCGGTGAGCCGAACGCGGCTGCCGTAGCCGAGACGAGCGATACGGGATCGCAATTGGCCAACGAAGTCCGGGTCGCGGTCGAGCGGTCCGGCCAGCACGCAGTGCCAGTCCAGGTCGCCCAGTTCGGCGAGGGCCTCGACCAGGATGTCCTGCCCCTTGTGGCGCCCGAGAGTTCCGACGCAGATCAGGTGACCGCGAGCGGGTCGAGCGCAAGCAGCGCCGAGATCGACGCCAGGCCGGGCGACGTGCACTCGGCACTCCGGGATCTCGTAGCGGTTTAGGACCTGCTGGCGGGTCCATTCGCTCGTAACAATCACGCCCGTGGCGGCCCGAAGCACGAGTCGTTCGGAGCGCTGGGCGGTGGCATCGTGGCGTGCCTCGAGCGCAGTGGCCAGTGGCATGTGCAGCAGCACTGTCATTCGTATGCGGCCAGCGTGTGGCAGCAGTTGCGCCGCGCGTGGCGAGGCGATCAGCCCGTCCAGCAGGGCGATCTCACCATCGGGGATGGCGGAAACGACTCGGCCCAGGTCGTCGCGGGCACCCGAGTCGGGTATCGGCCACGCGGCAGCGACAGTGGCGACCTGCACATCCCAGCCCGCCTCGGCCAGTCCCGCACAGATCCGCCGGTCATAGATGTTGCCGCCGGTAGGCTCGCCGGGATTGTCGAAACCCTCGGGGGCGACTACATGGACCCGCACGAGGCTCCTGCCGTCGAAAGCGGCTGCCGCACTGAGCCTGCCTCCAGCCCCGGGCCGATCTGAACTACGCCCGTCACCGATCCGTCATACCTGACAAAGGATGGTACGGAGATGCGGTGGAAGCGGTTCGACTCAATGCGATCGGCGTCGGCACGGCGCGGCAGATTGCCCGGCGTTGTCCGGCTGGCACCGGCTCGCTGGGCCGACACCACGCCGGATGTGATGTGAGACAGGATCAGCGAGCGCCAGTCTTGACCGCGGTGGAGCGGGCACGGGCGGCCGCCTTTCCCGCGGGCGAGTACGTAGGCCAGGAGAGCTTCATGCGGGCGAGTGAGGTCCGCACGCTAGCGCACCAGGCCGGGGTCGGCCGCGACGTCTCCGTGCTCGACGTGTGCTGCGGAGTGGCCGGGCCCGGCCGGCTGATCACGGCGGGGTCGGGCTGCCGCTACCTGGGCGTCGATCACTCCTCCGCCGCCCTCGCCGTGGCCAGGCAGCTGGGGGCGAATCTCGCCTGCCGGTTCCAGCTGGCTCACGTCCCGCCGCTGCCCGCTGGCCCCTTCGAAGTGGTACTCCTGCTAGAGACGATGCTGGCATTTGCCGACAAGGAAGCCTTGGCAGACGAGGTGGCACGCGTCCTTGAGCCGGGCGGGCGTTTCGCCTTCACGGTCGAGGAAGGCCGGCCGCTGACCGATCAAGAGCGAGCCCTGATGCCCGCTGCCGACACGGTCTGGCCCATTCAGCTGGCGAAACTGACAGGTGTGCTGCGCGAGGCGGGTCTGGCGGTCACCTGGCTGGTTGAGTGCAGCCCCTCCCACCGGGCGACAGCAGCGGCGCTGCTTGGCTGTTATCGAGCTGACTCAGTTCAGATCGCCGCCGAGATCGGGACGCAAGCCGCCGCCGACCTGATCACTTCGCATCGGCTATGGAGTGACTGGCTCGGCACCGGACGGGTGCGCAAGTTCGCGATGGTAGCCGAGAAGCAATGACCCGCTTCGATGAAGCAGCCACGAGCTCCGGCAATGCCCGCTATCTGGCCGCGAAAGCGACCGTGGACGACCGGGCGCTTAACCGGCAGGTGCAGGCCGAGCTGTGCAGTCTGATGCCCGCGGGTACGCCTCGCTTGCTGGAGGTCGGAGCTGGCCTCGGGACGATGGTGGCTCGTCTGCTGGACTTGGGCGCTGTCGTCGCGGGCGAGTACATCCTGCTGGACGCGGATCGGCAGCTGCTGGATGGCGCTCGGCGGTGGCTGCACGACTGGGCGGCTGCGGAGGGACTGCGCAGCGACCTGCTGCCGGATGGGCTCCAGGTGGGTGACCTGCGGGTCCGCCTGGTGCACGCCGAGCTCGGCAGCTACCTGGAGAACGCGCACGCGGCGTATGCCGATGTGCTGATCGCCAACGCGGTGCTCGACCTGGTGGACGTGCCAACCATCCTGCCCGGGCTGCTGCGGCTGCTCGTCCCCGGCGGCGTGTACTGGTTCACGATCAACTACGACGGCGAGAGCATCTTCGCGCCCGGCCACCCGTACGACGACCAGATCATGCAGGCTTACCACCGCGACATGGACGAGCGCTTTCGCTACGGACGGCCGGCCGGGGAAAGCCGGACGGGCCGCCGCCTGTTTCACCACCTGCGGGATGCGGGGGTGCCACCGCTCGCAGCGGGTTCGTCGGACTGGGTCGTATATCCGGATCTGGACGGGAACTACCCGGCCGACGAGGCTTACTTTCTGCTGAGCATCCTGAATACAATCCGGGACGCATTGCAGGAGCACCAGGACTGGGTGGAACCGGCGGTCCTCTCTGAGTGGCTGGCCGTGCGCGGTCGGCAGCTTGCGGCCGGCGAGCTGATCTACATCGCTCACCAGCTCGACTTCGTGGGTCGCTCTCCCGGTTAGCGCTGCCGGTGCACGTCGGCTTAATTCGACTCTGGTGGCCGCAGTTGGCTGCGGATTCAGCGCCGCAATGCAGGATCTAGTCTGAGCGTTGAGATGCACGCCGCGGGCTCTCCGCTCAGGCTGCGCACCACGACGGCGCTGCCCGCGCCCGTCACCAGAATACGAATATCGCGCTGGCCAGCCGGCAGCACGACGTCCCTCACAGATTTTCCGAGCTCAAGCTGCAACGTGGTCGCGGGGCCGGAGTACGAGAGCCGGATGATCCAGGCGTAGCGGAAGACCAGAGCGCTGAGCGGAATCCTCGTCGGCGCCGACCCGACGGGCCAGCATGTCCTTGAGTCTGCAGGCCGGACGCTCGACGCGCCGACATCGAGCGCCGACCGCAATCTCCCGCGGCTGTCGAACATCATCAGGTTCGTGACGGCTCCTTTCGCAGCCGTCACGAAGCGGATCCCGGCACGTTCCCGCGCCAGCGGCCCGAGAACGCGCGACGTCTGGGTTACCGGTCCGAGGAACCCGCCGTACATCACGTACCACGGCGTGGGCGCCGAAAGGATCACCGTGCCAGGTCTCGCGTTAGCCAGCGCGGACCGGGCAGTGTCGATGTACGAGCGCGTCCTGGCGCTGGAGGTGTTGCTGAGGTAGGTAACCCCGGACCAGATCGAGCCCACTAGGAACGCTCCGGTCAGGGCGAGCGCGCTGACAGTCAGCCGCACCGACCGCGGCCGTCTGACCCGGTAGGGGTCTTGCTCGCCGGCGACAGGCCAGAACGCAAGCCCGACACAGAGAGCGAGGACGGGTGCGGAGTCTGCCAGGTAATACGTGTCGGCACCCAGCAGGCTGGCGGGCAGCTCGGTCAGCCGCGAGATTGCTACCGGTGCGAAGTCGGCCAGCAGCAACCATCCGGCCAGGGTCAGCCACGACCGCAGCGCGTGCCGGCGGTAGCACAGGCTCGCGCTGACGATGAGTGCAGCCAGCACCCAGGCGACCTGGGTTAGTACGGGAGTCTCGGCTGCGACACCGTAGTCGCCACCAGGCACAAACCACCGCCACGGCCCACCCAGTGCGGCCGGAACAAAGCCGACCCGGAGCATGGTCGCAGCTAGCGACAGCACGCTCGAGACGTGTTTCGGGTTGATCGGCTGCTGGGACGATGTCTGCAGCCTGATCACGAAGAGAACGACATACGCGGCTGTCAGCACTCCGTAGGTCGTCCAGGCCCGCCGGAAACTCCGCAGGGCTCGCCTCGCCGCGGCCAGCCAGCGGCCAGGTACCAGATATGCCGAGGTGAGAGCGAAGAGAAGAAGCGGAACCAGGGCGCCCTGCACGTCGAAGAGCAGACCTGCAGCGAGCCACGCGGCTGCGGCGACGACATGGCCGAGGCGACCAGAGCGTACGTACCTGACGTGGCAACTGGTCGCGGCCAGCATCGTCAGCTGCAACGGCAGCCAGTCCGTCACAGTGGTCCAGAACGACAGCCCGGCCAGCGTGAGCGGCGTGAAGAGGAAGATGATCAGCGGGATCAGGATTGCCCGGCGGCTGCCGAACAGGCTGAGCAGGAGCCGCAGCATCAGGATGCCTGCGGCCGCCAGTGCGGCGATCGTCATGATCGACGCGAGCGGCCAGTCGTACGGCGAGAGCCGGGTCACCAGCCAGAACACGACCAGGCCGCCGGGCCTCAGATGGCCGCCACTGAAGCTGAACAGGTAGGGCAGGCTCAGCCCGTGCGAAAGCGCGCGATCCAGCAGCAGGAAGTCGTCCTGGCGGAAATAGAAGTGCGCGAGCAGGTATGCCTTCCAGCAAAGCTGCGTTGCCATCAGCAGGACAGCCGCAACGATGACAGGCTTGGTGCGGACCCACCCGGCTGAGCGCCAGCGCACGGGCCGGGCGGCGATGGCCGGCGCGGTGGCAGGCGCCGGCTGATCGCTAATGTCGGTCATCGGCTCTCGAAGCCTAGGTCTGCGGGACCGGCGCGCGGGCCCGCGCGCCGGTGCGGCTCGGAGACGCGGTCAAATCCCCGCGACAGCAGATCGTGCCCGCCGCGCCGTGCCTTGGTGGCGAGGTAGGCGGCATTGGCGCCGGTCAGATGCAGCGCGGTGGGGACTTGGCGGGCGATCGTGATGCCCAGCCGGGCCAGCTGGGCGCCCTTGTCCGGGTTGTTGCTCAGCAGCTTGATGTGGCTGGCGCCCATCGCGTACAGCATCTGGGCCGCGCTGGTGTAGTCGCGCTCGTCGGCCTGGTGGCCGAGCGCGAGGTTCGCGTCGTAGGTGTCCAAACCACGATCTTGCAGCGCGTAAGCGTCGAGTTTGTCATACAGTCCGATGCCGCGTCCTTCCTGCCGCAGATACAGCACGTAGCCGCCGTGTCTCGTGATCCGCTCGACCGCTTCGCGAAGTTGCGGCCCGCAGTCGCACCGCTGGCTGCCGAAGACGTCACCGGTGAGGCACTCGCTGTGCAGGCGCACCAGCGGCAGTTCGGCTGCGGCTGGCCGGCCGAGCTCGAGGGCCACGTGCTGCTGCGCGTCGGCCAGACCGGTGAAGCTGACGACGGTGGCACTGGTCGCATAGCCATCACCGAAGCGCAGCGGGATACGAATGCGGCGGCGGATGGTCGCCCCGTGGCCCCCCGTCACCTGACGAGCCGTTCGCCCTCGTGCCGGGTTGAGGGCGCCGGTGGTGGCGGCCCGCCGTGGCCGGTTCGCGCACTCAGCTGGTCAGTCACGAGTGACCTCCAACGCCAGCGGCGCTGGACTGGGCGGCTTCGACTCGACTGGTTGCTTCTGGTCGCGACGGCGGCGCACGACGTCTATCAGCAGCAGGCCAGCGCCTGGGCTAACCGCGGCCAGCATGAGTACCGCATACAGGACCGCGATCGTGACCCCGCTGGCCGCCCCGAGCCCGGCTGCGCCGAAGGCCCAGGCAGCAGCTCCTTCCCTCAGCCCCCAGCCGCCGATACTCAGCGGTATCACCGTGGCCGTCTGTACCACCATCAGCAGGGCGAGCAGCTCGCCCAGGGGAGCGGTCGACCCGGCGACTCGGGCTGCGATGACGAACGTGGCGGTGTGCCCGGCGACGACCAGCATCGAGGCCAGCGCGAGCCGGGGCCACACGTCTTTGGCCAGGACGCCGTGACGCAGGTCGTCAGAAACGGCCCGAGCGGCGCGGGCCAGCCGCGACCGGCCGCGGCGAGCGGCGCGCATCACGACCAGCGCAGCACACGCGGCTACGCCTGCGAGGCCCGCCAGAATGTACGGCAGCGCGGGCCGGACCGGCGACGGCACGGTCAGCAACACGACGACGGTCACGACGGCCTGGATGATCTGACCGCACAGCCGCTCCCACGCCACGGCGCGCAGCCCCCGCGCCATGTCTCCAGCGCGTCGGCCGTGTGTGACCGCTCGGTGCACGTCGCCGAGGGCGCCTCCGATGAGGACGGAGTTCAGGAACAGGGAACGGTAGTAGGCACCGATCGCCCTCGGCAGGCCAATGTCAATGCCGAGTGCCCGGGCGACGACGCGCCACCGCCAGGCCGAGCAGGCCGTGGTCAGGGCCGTGAGCGTGACGGCGACGACGACCGCCTGCCAGGTGACCGCGCTCAGCCCGGCCCTGAACGGCGCCGCGCCCAGCAGCCGGAACAGAAACCACAGCACGGTAACGCCAGCCGCCAGGCGCAGCAACAACGGGCCGAACCGGCTGACGGCCCGACCGAACCCGAGCGCCAATGAGTGCAGGCCCGCCATGTCGATTACACGGATCAGCCGGCCCCATCGTTCAGTCTTCCTGCCGCCGCAGCGGCGCGGCCTCGGGCCAGGTCCTGAACCAACGCGATGGCGCACTCGTTGACACGGTCGGGAGTGGCGCTCGAGACGGCTACGCAGATGGAGGCGCGGTGCGTGCGATTCGCCCGGCGAATGAAAGCGCGGAGCGGGCGGATGGCCCGGCGGATGAATACCCGGTGCGGGCGGATGGCCCGGCGGATCACGGCGCGCTGCGTGCGATTCGGCTGGCCACGATCCTGGGGCTGCCAGCTACGGCCGCCTTGCTCGGCGTTGTTTCCGCCACGGCTGGTCTCGGTGTCGCTGGCTGGATAGCGGGGCTCGCCACCGGCACGGCGGCGACCGCGCTGATTGCCACTGCCCGAATGCGCAGCGACCAGCCCGCTATGCACCCGGCGGACTGGGTCACCCTAACCCGCGCGCTGCTGACCGCCGGGGTCGCCGGCCTGGTCGCGGACTCGTTTGGCAGGCCGGTGTCCGTCATGGCGCTGGTCACCCTGGCCGCAGTCGCACTCGTCCTGGACGCGGTGGACGGGCAGGTGGCGCGCCGGACCGGTACCGCCACCCCGCTGGGCGGCCGCCTCGACGGCGAGGTCGACGCCTTCCTCATCCTGCTGCTCAGCATCGCCGTCTCCCGGTACTACGGCAGCTGGGTACTGATCATCGGCGCGGCCCGCTACGCGCTGCTGCTGGCTGGCTGGCTGATCCCATGGCTGGCCGCGCCGTTGCCACCCCGGTACTGGCGCAAGGTGGTGGCCGCGGTCCAGGGCATCGTGCTCACCGTCGCCGTATCCGGAGTGTTGAGTCTGTTCACCGGGTTGATCGTGGTCGCTGCCGCACTGCTGCTGCTGGCCGAGTCGTTCGGCCGCGACGTGATCTGGCTGTACCGCGCCGGCGCGGGCCCGCGCACTCGCAAGGCTGTGCAGGTGCCCCTCGCCGTGTTGGCGATCGCATTCGTGTGGGTCGACCTCGTTGCGCCCGACCGTGCCTGGCTGTTCACTCCCGCCGCCTTTGCCCGCATCCCCCTGGAGGGGCTGGTCCTGGTCGCCGTTGCACTGGTGCTGCCCCCCCGGCCGAGGCGGGTCGTGGCCGCCGTCGCTGGAATCCTGCTCAGCCTGCTCACCTTCGCCAACATCCTGAACATTGCGTTCTTCGAATACGTCGACCGGTCATTCAACCCGGTATACGACTGGGGCAGCATCGGCTCGGCTCTAGGCGTGGTCCGCGACGAGATCGGTGCCAAGCGCGCAGACATTGCGCTCGTCTTGCTCTTGCTCGCCCTCGCCCTGCTCGTGGGCGCGATCACCGCAGCAACGATTCACGTCACCACTGTCGCCGCCCGGCATCGCCGCGCCGCGGCCTCCGGTGTCGCTGGCCTCACCGCAGTCTGGGCAGTATGCGCGGGCCTGTCGCTGCAATTCGTCTCAGGAACACCAGTCGCCTCGACCAGTACCGTCGGCCTGGCCGATGCGCAGGTGCGCGCCACCCAGGCAGCGCTCAGCGACCAGCGCATTTTCGAGCGTGCCATCCACAGCCCCGACCCCGACGCCAGGATCCCCGTTTCGGACCTGCTCACCGGATTGCGCGGCAAGGACGTCATCATCGCCTTCGTCGAGAGCTACGGGCAGGTCTCCATCGAGGGCAGCAGTTTCTCGCCGGGCATCGACGCCGCCCTGCGCCAGGACAACGCATCGCTCGCCCGCGCGGGCTGGTCCACGCAGAGCGCCTGGATTAACGCCCCTGGCTACGGCGGCATCAGCCAGGAAGCGCACTCCACCCTGCAGTCGGGGTTGTGGGTCAACAGCCGGCAGCGGTATTCGGAGCTCGTCGACAGCAACCGGTTCACTCTCAGTGACGCCTTCGACAAGGCCGGCTGGCGCACCGTCAGCGACAGCCCCGCTACGGACGACGAAAGCTGGCCGTCCGGGACGCAGTTCTACCACTTCGACCAGCTCTACGACCGAAGCAATGTCGGCTACCAGGGCCCGACCTTCAGCTACGCGCCGATGCCCGACCAGTACATCCTGTCCTCGTTCCAGCGACTCGAACTAGCCCCCGGACATAAGCCAGTGATGGCCGAGATCGACACGGTCTCCTCGCACTCACCCTGGGCCCCGTTGCCGACCATGGTGCCTTGGAGCAAAGTCGGCAACGGGTCGATATTCGACCCGATGCCCGCACGCGGGGAGACTGCGGTGTCCGTCTTGGACAACGCAAGCAAGCAGCGCAAGGCCTACGGCACGTCGATCCGGTACTCACTGAAGGTGCTCACATCCTGGGTCACCGAGCTCAACGATCCCAATCTCGTGCTCATCCTGCTCGGCGACGAGCAGCCCGACACTCCCATCACGAGCCCAGGCTCCAGTCACGACGTGCCGATCTCGATCATCGCCCGCGACCCGTCTGTGTTCCGGCAGATTGCCTCCTGGCACTGGCAGGATGGACTGCTGCCTGGTCGCCACGCTCCGGTCGAGCCAATGAGCGCCTTCCGCAACCAGTTCCTGGGTGCCTTCAGTACGGCCACGCCGCGGACCGCAACGACCCATTGACCCGCAGCGCCCGAACTGTCACGGTGGGCGCTGAACCGTTGTGCTGACATGTTCGTCTTGCCGTTGTAGAAACCGGTCGAGACGCTATTCCCTCACACTCGCGGGACAGCCATATGACACTGGGCTGGGATAACCCCACAGCAGATCCCACGACCACCATCTTGCTGCGGCACGGCGATACCGAACTGTCACCCGAACACCGGTTCAGCGGACTGCGCGACCTCCCGCTGAGCGCTATCGGAACACGGCAGGCGAAAGCGGCCGCTTGCCGCCTGGCCGCCGGTGCTCCGATCGAAGCCGTGGTCAGCTCGCCCTTGCGACGCGCCGTCGCCACCGCCGCTATCGCGGCCGACGAGCTGGGCCTCACCCCAGCCATCGACGATGATCTCCGTGAAACTGACTTCGGTGACTGGGATGGCTTCACCCTGGAAGAAATTCAGGAACGGTGGCCCGAATCCGCGGCCGCCTGGCGGCGCGACCCCGAACAGGCCCCGCCAGGCGGGGAGAGTTTCGCCGACACCGCCCGCCGGGTAAACGGGGCCTGTGACCGGCTGCTGCGGGACCACGGTGGGCAGCACGTCCTGGTGGTAAGTCACATCACCCCGATCAAGGTGCTGCTGTGCCGCGCTCTCGGCGTCCCGCTTGGCACTCTTTACCGGCTCTATCTCGGCTCCGCATGCATCAACGAGATCCAGTGGCACGGGCGCGGATTTGCCGCTGTACATCGCGTTAACGACACCAGCCACCTTCCCTGACTCAGCGGGCGAGCCCGTCTCCTATCGCCGCGAGCGCAACGTCAGGCAGGGCGTCAGCATCGCGCGCGATATCCGCCGAACGCGACAGGCGTTTCCCACACACGCACTGCCAGTGCCTCGCCGCCTGCGGCAGCGACAGTGGGCGAGAGGCTGTCATGCACCCAGCGGGCGAACACTTCGACGGTGACCGCCTCCGCCCCAGCTGGGCGGATCTCCTCCAGGTTGCGGCCCTCGATCTGACTCGTGAGGTCGGTCAGAGTCGCTTCCAGCACATCCAGGTCACATACCATGCCCCGGCTGTCGAGTTGCGCGCGTTCCACCACGACCTCAACGCGGTAGTCATGATCATGCAGCTGCCCCTCCGGCCCGGGCAATCCCGGCATGATGTGGAAAGCACGGACACTTCGGCTGAGCCCGACTTCACATGTCACCAGCAGTACTCCTGTCATAGTCAAGGACGGCGTGCATCAACCCTGGTACCTCCTCGTCCACGGCTCGGAACGCCGCAGCTGCCTCGCCGAATGCGAAGACGTGAGTGCACAGCTGCGCCAGCGGCAGTTCGGCCAGTAGCTCAGCAGTCTCCTGGCGGCGGCGCAACGGCGTCCAGGTCCCGGACAGCCGGGCTGGCACCGTAGAAACCTGGGTGCTGCGGATGATCAGCCGCCGCCGGTGGAACGCACCACCGAGCGGCAGCACCACTGGTTTGGTGCCGAACCAGGACGCAATCAACAGGGTTCCCTCGTGCGCCAGCATGTTCAGCGCCATCGCTGGTGCGTCTGGGTTGCCGCTAGCGTCAATGACCAGCGGAACGTTCTCTTCAGCCAGTTCCTCCGGTGCAGCGGCGGTGGCGCCGAGGCTCCCGGCCAGAGCGCGGCGCCAAGCCTGCGGCTCGGCAACCAGCGGGCGCCACCCGGAACGCTCCAACAGCAGGCTGGTCAGCAGTCCGAGCACGCCGGCGCCGAGCACGATGACCCGGTCCCGATATCCCACCCCGGCGTCGAGCGTCACCTGCAACGCTGTCTCGACCAGCGGGAACAAAGTTGCGGATGCAGGATCGATGGCCGGCAGCGGAATCAGGTCATCTGCCCGAGCGGCGAATACGTCCTGGTGCGGATGGAAGGCGAAAACTGCCCGGTCGGATTCCGCTACTTGGCCGACGCACGCATATCCGTAGGCGAAGGGATAGGCGAAGGTACCGCCCAGCGCGTCGATCGTGTCATCCAGCGCCAGGTCGGCAGGGACCTCTCCGCGGTACACCAGCCGTTCGGTGCCACCGCTGATGCCAGAGCACAAGGTACGGACCAGGACCTCACCGGCGGCAGGCCGCGGCGCAGGCACTTCCCTTATTTCCACGCAGCGCGGCGCGGTATGAAACAGTGCGCGCGCGGGCGAGGTTTCGTTCGTGACAGTGGGTTCAGTCATGCGCGGTTTAGCCTCCTGCGGTAGACCGCTGGTAACGCCACGCTCGATCGGGCAAGTAGGGGCTTTCGACCCACCTGCCACTGCCACGTCAACCCTACGTGCCCGGTTCAGTTTCCCTGGCGCCTTCCAGTGCGCTGGGCATCTGCCTCCCACGCCTGCCGGCCCGGCCGCCAAGCGGTTGCGCCCGCAAAGAGTGCGGTGAAGGCTGGTCCACGTGGACTACTTTTCGGTCATCGCGGCCGAGCGCCGGTCCGTCGCTGACATGCTCGATGGACTCAGCCCGCGGCAATGGGAAACTCCGAGCCTGTGCGCGGGCTGGCGGGTCCGGGACGTGGCCGCGCACATGAGTGTGGTCTTGACGCACGGCATGGGATCGCTCCTGGTGGCCGCAGTCAGGGCTGGCGGCAACCTTGACCGTGCCAACCGCATCGTCGTCGCCCGGGAGGCGACCCGGCCCATCCGCGACATCATCGGTGACCTGCGGGCCAACGCGGACAGCCGGTTCACACCGCCCACTTTTGGCTCTGAAGCACCGCTCACCGAGACGCTGCTGCACGGCGAAGACATGCGCGTCCCGTTGGGCATCGCCGATGGTCCCCCGCCCGAGCGGTGGCTGGGCGCGCTTGACCTGCTTGTCTCGCCGAAGGGGCGGCGGGGGTTTGCGGCCAAGGGGGTGCCGGCGGTGCGTTATGTGGCCACCGACACCGAGTGGGCCTACGGGACCGGCGAGGAGGTACGCGGGCCCGCCGCTGCGCTAGCGCTCACGATCTCGGGCCGCCCCGCGCGGCTTAGCGAACTCAGCGGCCCTGGACTAGCGACCGTTCGCGCCTGGGCAGGCGGCTGATCTTCCGGCTGGCCCGAGCGGCGCATCGCCCCTGCCCCTGCCGCCTGGTGTTGCGACAACGCGTGTACCAGTGACCCAGGCAGCGCTCTGCCCTCGGCCGCAGAGGTATAGGGTGCGCGCGTGCCGCAACAACGTAATCTGGTCGCCGACCTGACCGACTACGTAACCGGGCAGGCGAGGAAAGCGGTCCGGGCAATGCCAGAATCGCTCTATCTGCGGCTGATGTTTCTCCTCAAAACTCATCGAATCCTCCATCTGAGGAATCCGCAGACATATTCTGAGAAGATACAGTGGCTTAAGCTCTATGGTCACCTGGAGCGCTACTCACGCTACGTCGATAAGTACGAAGCGCGCCGCTACGTTGCTGACACGATTGGTCCTAGCCACCTCGTGCCTATCATCGGGGTGTGGGATAGCTTCGACGAGATACCGTTCGATAGCTTGCCCGATCAGTTCGTGCTCAAGGCGACGCACGGTTGTGGATACAACGTCATCTGCCGCGATAAGTCGTCTCTCGATAGAGCCCGACTAAGGCGGACCGCGGCTGACTGGCTCAGTAAGAACTTCTACGTCACAGACCGAGAGCCGCAGTACCGTGACATCCGTCCCAGACTCATCGCTGAGGAATACCTGCAGGATGAGACCGGCGTGCTTCGCGACTACAAGTTCCCGTGCTTTGGCGGCGTCCCCTACCTAGTGCAAGTACTCGGCGACCGCGCTCGCGGTACGACGGAGAGCTTCTACGATCGCCAGTGGAACCTCCTGCCGGTCCAGGAGAAAGGCATTTCTAACGCGGCCTACTCCATCGCGAAGCCGGCGTTGCTCGACGAAATGTTCGACGTTGCGGCCAGGTTGGCTGCCGCTTTCCCCTTCGTGCGCGTCGACCTGTACTGCGTTGACGGCCAGGTCTACTTTGGAGAACTGACCTTCACACCGTGTAATGGCTTCATCACGTACAGGCCGAGCTCATTCGACCGCGAGCTGGGCCGAATGCTCGACCTGTCCGCGCGCAAGGGCCGCCACCGCGCAAGCGCACCGAACGCCAGTTACTAGTGAGCACCTCACGGTGAGGCCAGCGGTTCGGCCAGATCGCGCGGTATAGCAGTAGCCCGCTGGCTGCGCGGTCTCGCCAGAGCCCGGCCTCCACGCGCGGGCTCCCAGTATGGCCCGGGTAAGCGCCGATCCTATGCACGGCTACATGGCGCTTGTGGTGCCAGTGCTTCGCGGGAATGCCCGACACGCGCTCAAACTGTCGTGGGCCGACAATGAGACGGCGAGCGAAGCGGCGGAGCTTGCGCTATGGAATGGCGGCGGCGCCGTGCGACTCCTCGACGCGCGTTTATCGGATGGCGGCCTTATTCGGATGCGTGCCATTCTGGCCCACGTGCCCAGTCACTGCGCGTCTGGCACGCCCGCTGCGGACCGGCCGGTCACCGGGGACTCGCGATGGCAGCCTGAGGCGGCGGTGCGGGCGGCATTGCGCGAGCACTGGGACCTGCATGGCACGCTCCGGCGGATGCAGGTCAGGCCGGCCAGCTTCACCTGGCAGGTCGGCGACCACGTCGTCAAGCTCGCCCGCGACGAGCCAGCCCACTTCACCGCTGGGCTGCGTGCTAGCGAGGCGGTCGAGCGGGCCGGCATCGCAACGGGGCTCCTGTCCGGACGCGCGCCGGGGACCTGTGCGTGCCGTCGCCGCGCGGGCGCCAGCCATGGGCGCTGGCCGTGCTGCGCCGCGTCGGCGGTGGTTTCCTGTCGCCGCACGACGTCGCTCCCGCCGTCATGGGAGAGTTCCTCGGGCGGCTGCACCGCATCCTTCGCGACTGCCCGGCGGCCGGCGCGTGGACACCGGGTGACGTGCTGGGCCACATGACGCGCGGCACCACAGTAGGGCAGCCGCCGACCATAAGGCAGATGATCAGCCAGGCCGTCAGCGACGTGAGCGCTTACTACGCCGCCGCGCCGCCGGCGCAGGTGCTCTATGGCGACTGCTGCGGCACCTTCTCGGTGAACGGCGCGGACATCAGCGCGATCATCGACTGGGGCGGCGTCCGCGCCGGCAGCATTGCCGACGACATCGGCTGCTGGACGGCGCACGGCGTGACCGACCGCATCTCGCTGCCTGCCTACACCGCGGCGTTCCTCGACGGCTACTGCCGCAGCAATAACCTGCCCGCCGCTGACGCGGCGGCGATCCCGCTGTTCCAGCGGCTGCGCATCGCCTCGCGCGCCTGCTACCTCACCGACCCGGGTGCCCTCGCCCGGGTAGCGGCATGGATGCGGCACGCCCCTGGTGGGTAGCCCCGGCCACACGGTCACGCTCACCCCGGCTTGCCCGTGACGGTCGGCTGCCGCCGGGCCAGCCGGTCTCAGGGCATATCAAGGCTCACACGCACTTCCGCAAGCCGACAGCTCTCCGTATTGGCTTCTGCCGATTTCTCAGGTTCGAGCGCCGATCTTGGTGGTCGGGTTGCGTCAATGCTGGATCAGGCCGCCCACGGGAACGGGAGCGACGTGGCCGGTTGCCGGAACGGTCCGAGCGAGGCTGAGGCCGATGTCGACCAGCGATGATCGGCGCAGGTGAGCGACGTCACGGATCGGTGTCCAGACCGACTCGGCGGTTTCGCCGTTCGGCTCAGGCCGCAGCTGCCCGCTGGCTATAAGCACCCGGTAGTAGATGCCGACATTCTGGTGCGAGAACATGCCGGCCACGTGGCGTTCGGCGGCGGGGATGACCCTTGAATCCACGCCCAACAGGCATTCGACCACCGCGTCGAAGCCGGTCTCCTCAGCAAACTCCCGGATGACGGCGTCGAAGGGGTCCTCCCCATGCTCGACGCGGCCGCCCGGAAGAGTCCAGTTACTCTCACCTGCTGGTGATACGCAACGGGCGAGCAGCACCCGCTCGTCCTGGGTGCACACGGCGTAGGCCGCCAACCGGAAGCTCATCTCCCGCACGGTAGCTCAACGCCAAGGTCTGTTGCCAAGCGTCGGGAGCCTTGTCCAAGGCGGAGTGGCGGACGTTTCTGACGAGAACTTGCAGCTGTTGCGCAGTCGTGACGCCCGCGGGCAGTTACGACACGCACCACGTCGTGGCGCTGCTGTAGTTCTTGCGGGTTCTCGTTAGAAGCCCGGAACCGGCTCGAGGTTCTGTCACGGCGCGCGACAGTCAGGAGCTGTCGCATTCGCGATCCGACAGCGAGCGGCAATCCGCTGGGCCTCACAAACAACGATCATTACGACGGTCGCCAGGTCCACCAACCACAGCACGATCCCCAGCGCCAGATCGGCGCGGGCGTAAGTCGCGGAGCCCTCGGCCAGCCCGTGCAGCAGGCTGTACGTAGTCCAAGCAAAGTTTGTGACGAATAGCGCCCGCACCCACCGGTGCCCACGCCCGCTCAGCCACGCCGACCACACCAGCACGATCAGAGCGAGCCCAGCGAACTCCAGCAGAGGGACGATTCTGCCCGTGAGCTCGGCGTGCCATTCTGCTGTGGTGTAGCGAGGATCAGCGGCGAGGATGCTGGCCCGCATGGCCCCGCTTGTGCCGACCACCGTGAGTATGACTGCGCACTGCACGACCGCGACCAGATACGCCAATCGGACCGCCGCGAACCCGGCACGGTCGGATCGAGGCACCCGCGGTCGCAAGCGCATTGACACGCCGCCACGCACCAGGTCAAGACACTCGACCGGGCGCGGCCTGCGGCAGTTGGGCGCAGTCTCAGCCAGCAAGACGCTGAGGATCTCCTCCGCATGCTCGCGCCGGAAGTCGCGCGGATACCACCGCAGCCAGCGGCGATAGGCATCCTCTACACGGGCCTCGCTCACGCTGAGGGACCCCCGGCCAGGCCAAGCCGGGTCAGCGCAATCGCGGCGTTTGACCTGACCCGGCCGGCCTCGACGGCCAGTTGCCGCCGACCCTCCGGCGTGAGCCGGTAGTAGCGTCGGAGTCGGCTGTCGACGATCTCCTCCCGGTCCACGTCGACCAGGCGGTCGATCCGCAGACGATCCAGTGCGGAATACAACGTTCCGGCTCGCAACCGTACGCGCCCTTCCGAGATCGCCAGCACGTCCGAGATGATCCCGTAGCCGTGCTGGCTACCCGCAGCAAGCGCCGTAAGGATCAGGAACGTCGCTTCCTGCATGGCTCGCCTTGCCATGTGAACAGTATATACAGTAGAACGGTCTATATGATGCTTGCACCAGGGTGACTCCCAGCATGCCGAAGTTCAACCCATTGGCCGATGAAAACCTGGCTAACTCCGTCCGGTCGTGCAGGGGCATGGGAACGGGGTGGCCTGCGATTGGGAGGTCTGGGGAATGCAAAGACGTTCGTTCTTAAGGGCGCTGGCTGCGCTGCCGCTGGTTTCCTGGCTGGCACCGGTCGGGTCTGCCGACGCCGCAGTGCGGCCGGCCCGGTGGGTAAGTCCCGGCGAGCCGGGCTGGCCCAGCCCGGCGGAGTGGGCAGCCCTCAGCGAAAGCGTTGGCGGGCGCCTGGTCCAGGTGCAGTCGGCATTCGGCGTGTGTGAGCCCGACGCCGGCAGTGCTGCGTGCACCGCGCTGTTCCAGAACCTGACGGATCCCTTCTTCATCGATCAAAGTGTCAACCTCACTCAGACTCTGGGCTGGCTGGATGCGTTCACCTCCGAGCCGAGCGCGTACGCGGTGCTGGCCGAAAGCAGCGCTGATGTGTCGGCCGCGGTGAACTTCGCCCGCGAGCACAATGTTCGGCTGGTGGTGAAGTCGGGCGGTCACAGCTATCTGGGGACCTCGAACGCGGCGAATTCGCTGCTGATCTGGACCAGGCCGAACATGCAGGCCATCGAGGTCCTCGACAGCTTTGTGCCGCAGGGCGGCGCCGGCCTGGTCGAGCCAGCGCCGGCCGTGAGCGTAGGCGCCGGCTGCATCTGGCTAGATGCCTACAACGCCGTCACCACCGTCGCGGGCCGCTACGTGCAGGGCGGGGGCTGCACCACCGTCGGCGTCTCCGGGCTGACGCAGGGCGGCGGTTTCGGCAGCTGGTCGAAGAGGTTTGGTACCGCGGCGGCGAACCTGCTGGAGGCGGAGGTTGTCACCGCCGACGGGGCCGTGCGCGTCGTCAACGCCTTCCAGGACCCTGACCTGTTCTGGGCGCTCAAGGGTGGCGGCGGTGGGACCTTCGGCGTGGTCACCCGGTTCACGCTGCGCACCCACGACCTGCCGGACTATCTCGGCCTGGTGGTCGCGACGATCGACGCCACGTCGGACGCCGCTTACCAGGCGCTAGTCGG
>JASHOE010000308.1 GCA_030041275.1 Streptosporangiaceae bacterium | reverse complement strand
TGATCGTCTTGGGTGAGCGGTCGGCGAGACCGAACGCCAGCCAGTCGTCAACAGCCTGCCGCACGGTGTAGTGCGCAGCTGTGCGGAGGCCGTTATCCAGTTCCCTGCGCAGGTCGCGCAGCTTGCCGCGTACCTCGACCTTGGTCCGGCCGGAAACCTTGCGGCGGATCCTTCGCTTGCCGTCTGCACTCCAGCCGAGGGAGACGGCGCCGATGTAGCGCTGTTTGGCCTCGTCGAAGTAGATCGAGTCCTCGCCATGCCCGCGTCGACCGCTCATAGATCGAGCGTACGCCGTGGCTCCCCGTTTGGCTCCCCGCGCAAGTGCGCGCTGTGGATAAGAAGCTAAACGAGCGGTTGACCAGCAGGTTCAGGGTGGAGCTGAGGGGATTTGAACCCCTGACCCCCTCGATGCGAACGAGGTGCGCTACCGGACTGCGCTACAGCCCCTGGACCGCCAGTCAGCGTAGCAAATGTCAGGTCCTTCCCGCTCCGCAGCATGATCGGCCGCTGCAGTCGGCGGCCATGACCGTGCTAGCCAGCCAGCACCCGGTCGCGACTCAGCTCGGCCAGGTGTGCCCGGACGGCTGGCCAGTCCGCAGCGGTAATGGCGAACCGGGCCGAATCGCGCGGCTGGCCGTCGGCTGCGAGGCGGTGGCTGCGCAGGGTGCCCTCGTAGCGAGCGCCGATCCGGGCGAGTGCCCGCCTTGATCGCTCGTTCCTGGCGTCGGTGTGGAAGCAGACGCTCTGCACGTGCCAGGTCTCGAAGGCGAAGGTCAGCATCAGCAGCTTCATTTCGGTGTTGACGCCGGTCCTGATGGCCGAGGAGGCGAGCCAGGTGTGGCCGATCTCGCAGGTGTCCGGGTCGTCGCGACCGTAACCCGGGTGGTCGACGGGCCACTCCCACCGGTGCAGGTCCCAGAGCCGGGTCGATCCGATGACCACCTCGTCGGCGAGCCGGATCACGGCGAAGGGCGCCGCGGTGCCAGCCTGCCTGGCCGCGACCGCAGTCGCGACGTAACGGCGAGCCTGCTCCGGTCCGGCGGGAACCCGGGTCCAGCGGTAGAGCTCAGAGTCTGCCTCGGTGGCCGCCATCAGACCGGATTCGTGGTCAGCGTGCAGCGGTTCGAGCCGCACCTGACGGCCAGTGAGCACAGGATCCAGGACAGTCACGCGGCAAGCCCCTGTTCGATGAGTGGAAATATGTTACAGTACATAATTAATATTATGCTTACACAATACGTGCCTACTGGCCGGAGCGCGAGCGAGATCGCCGCCGCCGTCGAAGCGGCGGTGCGCGATGGTCGGCTGTTGCCAGGCCAGTCGCTCCCTCCGGTCCGGTTGCTCGCCACCGAACTTGGGCTCAGCCCCGCGACTGTGGCCGCCGCCTATCGCGACCTGCGAGTGAAGGGCATCGCCCGCGGGCACCGGCGAGCCGGCACGCGCATCACTAGCTCACCGCCGACGTCGCCACGACCGCCGATCGCGGTGCCGACCGGGGTGCGCAACCTCATCAGCGGCTCGCCGGACCCGGCGCTGCTCCCGGCCCTGCCCCCGCTGCGGACGACGGTCGCCACGTCGCGCCGACTGTACGGCGAGGCAGCCATATCGCCACGGCTTGCCCCGCTGGCAAGCGCGAGACTGCGGGCTGACGGCATTGACGCGGTCCACCTGGCCGTCACCAGCGGCGCACTCGACGGCGTCGAGCGCGTGCTCGCGGCGTGGCTGCGGCCCGGCGATCGGGTTGCCGTCGAAGACCCGGGTTATGCGCCACTCCTCGACTTGCTCGCCGCCCTGGATCTCGCCATCATCCCGATGCGGATGGACGAGTCGGGCGTCCGGCCTGAGGCGCTAGCGAACGCTCTAGCGGCCGCGTGCCAGGCGGTGGTCTTCGTGCCTCGCGCTCAGAGCCCCACCGGCGCGGCGTGGGACGCCGAGCGCACGGCCGAACTCGCAGAAGTGCTCAGCTCGGCGCCCGACGTGCTGGTCATCGAGGACGACCACGCGGCTGACGTCGCCGGCGCTCAAGCGCGGACGGTCACGACCGGCCGTCGCAGCTGGGCGGCGATCAGATCTGTGTCGAAGACGCTCGGACCCGATCTGCGGCTAGCCGTGCTGTCGGGCGATGCGGTGACCGTCGCGCGAGTCGAGGGCCGCCAGTCTCTCGGGCCGGGTTGGGTGAGCTATCTGCTGCAGGAAACCGTCGCTGATCTCTGGGAGGATCCGGCCGTTGGCCGCCTGCTGGTGCGCGCTCGCGCCGCCTACGCGCGGCGGCGCGCCGGGCTTATCGACAACCTCGCCGCGATCGGCATCCCGGCGGCCGGACGCTCGGGGTTGGCGGTGTGGGTCCCGGTTGCCGACGAGCCCGGCACGACGTCGGCGCTGCTCGGCCGCGGCTGGGCGGTCGCTCCGGGCGAGCGGTTCCGGATCGCAAGCGCGCCTGGCATCCGGATCGGCATCGCGACGCTGACCGCCGCTGAGTCAGGCCGGCTCGCTGCAGACCTCGCCGAGTGCCTGCACCAGCGGCCACGGCGTACCGACTGATCCCGATGAAGGGAACGGGCTCGCGCACATCCGCGGGCGCCCGTCTAGCTCGGTCGATCGGGGCTAGTCAGTCGCCGACCGCGCGGACTGTCGCGTCGGCGTACTGGTCATAAAGCTGGTCCCCGACCCGGCCGGAGATATCGATGATCTGGGCGTCCGGCGCCGCCGCGGCAGCCGCAGCCTCGGCGCGGGCCGCGGCCCGGATGCGTGCCTCGTGTGCCTGCCTCGCGTCGGCCTGGCGCCGGGCATGGTCGACGTCGGCACGCGCCGCCGCGCGAAGCAGCAGGAAGTAGCAGCCAAGCACGCCGGCCGGCGGAACACACGCCCACCACGGAGTCAGCCGGACAGCGGTGCACGCGCCCGCAGCAGCGACCAGCAGCACTAGCACGGTCAGCAGCCGCCGACGAGCCTGCAGCATGCGTGAGCGGGGGAGCGAGCGTACGGTCGTCGGCGCACGGCGGGCAGGCGCGGTGGCAGTGAAGGCCGGCGCGTCTTCGTCAGCTGGATAGGCGTCCTGCTCGGTCGCGTCCGCGGCGTCGGCGCTGTCGTAGTCGTCGGCGAGGGCGGCGCCGTCGCCGCGGTCATCAGGCTGAGCACGCGGCAGTACATGATGACGGCGCAGCCACCGCGGAACGAGCACGAACGCCCAGATGGCGACGATGGCGACGTAGAGGAAGACGCTGCTCACGCCGGTGCCTCGACGCTCACGAGCGAAGTTGCCGACGCATCCCCGCAGATAGCATGCGGTGGCGAATCGGCAGTGATCACGTCACGCACGGTAAGGCTCATTGAGTGCGTTGACGAGCACTCCGCCCGGTGTGTCGTGAGATCAGCGGCCTACGGCTACCGGCGGCCGGCCGCCTGAGCGGGTCCGTGCCTGCCAGCGGCGACCATGTTCCGCCACCGTGGCATGAGGCCGTTCGGCACGTCCTCGACGGTCAGCGCGTAACAGATGTGGTCATGCCACGCGCCATCGATATGCAGACAGCGGCGGCGCAGCCCCTCTTCGCGGAAGCCGAGTTTCTCCACCACCCGGCGACTGGCCATGTTCTCCGGCCTGATGGTCGCCTCGACTCGGTGCAGCCCCACGGTGAAGAAGCACTGGTCGAGCGCCAGCGCGAGCGCGGTCGGGATCACGCCGCGGCCCGCGAAGGCTTCGTCCACCCAATAGCCGACCTGCGCTGACCGAGCGGATCCCCAGACGATGCTGCCGACCGTCAACTGGCCGGCGAACCGTCCGTCGTACGTCACAACCCACGGGAGTGCCAGGCCCTGGCGCGCTTCGCGACGCATGGTCCTGGCCATCGCCACGTAGGGGCCAAGGCTGGATCGGTACAACGGGGTCTCCGGGTTGGTCGGTTCCCATGGCCGGAGCCAGTCGGCATTCCGTACCCGGGTCTCCCGCCAGATAGCGGCGTCCTTGACCCTGATCGGGCGCAGGCTCACCGGGGCATCAAGGAGGCTGGACTCGGTGAGGGCCACCCAGCCACGCGCTCGTCCCATTCCTCCATCATCGCGTGCTGGCAACGTGTTCCGCCATCGGGTAGCGCCGATCTCAGTACCTATTGTGCTGGATTGCTACGGGGGTGGTCGCCGTCATGAGCCTGGTCGACGGCGTGCTCCAGCAGCTGACCCAGCACGCTCATGCCGTCGCGCACGCCGCCGGTCGAGCCGGGCAGATTCACGATGAGAGTACGGTTCGCCTGTCCGGCGATGCCGCGGGACAACGCAGCTGCAGGAACCCCGGCCGCGACGCCGGCGGCGCGGATCGCCTCGGCGATGCCGGGAACATCCCGGTCGACTACCAGGCGGGTCATCTCGGGTGTCAGGTCGTTAGGGTTAAGCCCCGTCCCGCCCGTGGTCACCACCACGTCGTACCCGGCGCCTACTGCGTCACGCAGGGCCTGCTCCACCGCCGGTCCGTCTGGCACGATGACCGGGCCATCGACTGCACAGCCCGCCTCGCGCAGCAAGTCAGCGAGCACCGGCCCGGATCTGTCCTCGTAAACGCCCGCGGCGGCGCGAGTGGAGATGGTGACCGCGAGTGCCCTGATCACGGTCGGCCCTGCGGGTTCTCAGATGGCCGTGCTCCCTCGCCGCGCTGCCACCGCCCGCTCTTTCCACCGGCCTTCTCCTCGACCCGGACGTCGGTGATGACCGCGCCCGGATCGACTGCCTTCACCATGTCAATGAGTGCCAGGGCCGCCACGGACACCGCCGTCAGGGCCTCCATCTCCACGCCGGTGCGGTCCGCTGTCCTGACCGCGCTGCGGATCAGCACACCATGGTCGTCCACCTGCAGGTCGACTGCTACAGCGTGCAGGCCGATGGGGTGACACAGGGGGATGAGGTCCGGGGTTCGCTTGGCGCCCTGGATCCCCGCGATCCTGGCCACCGCCAGCGCATCGCCCTTCGGGACGGTACCCGACCGCAGCGCAGCAACGGCCTGCGGCGACAGCAGCACCGTGCCAGATGCCGTCGCGGACCGCGCCGTGACGTCCTTCCCCGACACGTCGACCATGTGTGCCTGCCCGGTCGCGTCGAGGTGCGACAGCGGCTGTTCGGAGGTCATCTCAGTGCTCTCCGGCGCGAAGCCGTGACCCGGATGCGGCTTGCGGTGGCTATCGGAGAGTTGCAGTGGCGGGTAGTCATGGCAGATCCATGACCTCGACGCTGGTTCCGGCCTCGAGCGAGGTCACTTCCTCCGGCACGATAATTAGCGCGTTCGCCCTGGCGAGGTTGGCGAGCTGGTGCGACGCCTGCCCGGCCACCGGCGTGACGGTGCCGACTTCGGGGTCGAGGATCCCGCGTAGGTAGGACCGCCTGCCAGCCGGGGACTTCACCGGGCCCGCAAGAGTGGCCGGCGCCTGTTTGGTCCGTTCCCGGAACAGGCCTTGCATGGCATCCATCGCCGGCCGGACGAACAGGCAGAACGACACGTAAGCGCTGACCGGGTTACCCGGAAGCGTGAAGATCGGGGTCGCAGCGGGGCCGACAGTGCCGAAGCCCTGCGGCATACCTGGCTGCAGTGCAACCCGGCGGAATCTGACCGTGCCGAGCGAGGACAGCGCGGCCTTGACGACGTCGTGCTCGCCCCCCATGCTTACCCCGCCGCTGGTGATCAACAGGTCGGAGTTCGTTATGGCGTCCGTGATGGCGGCGAGGACCAGGTCGGTGTCGTCGCGGACGATCGGATACTGCACGGCTGCGCAGCCCGCCTGGCGGGCGGCCGCCGCGAGCATGAGCGCGTTGGACTCGAAGATCTGGCCTGGCATGAGCTGGCCGCCGGGTTCGACCAGCTCATCGCCAGTCGCGATGACAGTGACGCGTGGCCTCGGCCTGGCGGTCACGGCTCCATGACCGGCAGCCGCGAGCAGCCCGACATGGACAGGGCCAAGCCGCGTTCCGGCGCTGAGCAGGAGGTCGCCTGGCTGAGCATCGCCGCCGACGGTGCGCACATACGAGCCGGGCGTCACCGCCTGGGTAATCGCGACGCGCTCCGTGCCGCCGTCGGTCTGCTCGACTGGCACGACCGCGTCAGCTCCCGCCGGCAGTGGCGCACCGGTCATGATCCGCAGGGCAGATCCGGGCAGCAGATCGTGGCGGCGGGTGTCACCGGCGGCAACCTCGCCCGCCACCGCGAGAATGACTGGTTGGTCGGAGCGCGCGGCAGCCACGTCGCCAGCTCGGACCGCGTAGCCGTCCATGGCTGAGTTGTCGAACGACGGAAGCGGATGCAGCGCCGTGACGTCATCGGTCAGGACCGCGCCGACGGCCCCGGCCAGCGGCATCTCTCGTGCCGGGAGTGGCCGGATCGCTGCCGTAATCTCGGCGAGATACGCCTCGATGGAGTCCATCAGGTCGGGGATCCGCCCTGGTTGCCATCCGCGGTGGTCGCCCGAGTCGGCTGCCGGTGGTCGAGTTCGTCGACGTAGCGGCGCAGCCACGGCACGAACTCGTCCTTCACGTCAGCGCGCTCGGACGCGAACCTGATCTGCGTCTGCAGATAGTCAAGCTTGTTTCCGGTGTCGTAGCGCCTGCCGCGGAACAGCACGCCGTGCACGCCGCCGCCATCGGTGTCCTCGCCGCGCTCGGCCAGCGTGCGGAGGGCGTCGGTCAGCTGAATCTCGCCGCCCCGGCCAGGCGGCGTCTTGCGCAGCACGTCGAACACGGACGGGTCGCAGACGTATCGACCGACCACGATCCAGTTCGACGGCGCATCGGCCACGGCTGGCTTCTCCACCAGGTCGGTCACGGCCACCACGTCGGCCTCGCTGGTAGGTGTGATCGTGGCGACGCCGTAGGCCGAAACCTGCTCAGGTGCTACTTCCATCAGGGCAATCACGGTGCCGCCGTATTGGTGGCGTACCTCGAGCATCCGCTGCAGCAGTTTGTCGCGTGCGTCGATGATGTCGTCGCCCAACAGGATGGCGAACGGGTGATCTCCGACGTGATCGGCCGCGCACAGCACCGCATGCCCGAGGCCCAGCGGCTGACTTTGCCGGACGTAATGCATGGAGGCAATCTCGCCGGACGCGCGGACCCGCTGTTCCCCGGCGGTGTCGCCCTTGGCGGCGAGGACCTCCTCAAGCTCGATGTTGCGGTCGAAGTGGTCCTCGATGTTCGTCTTGCTATGGGCAGTGACCATGAGGACGTTCGTCAGCCCCGCACCGGCGGCCTCCTCGACGACGTACTGAATGACCGGCGTGTCTATAACTGGCAGCATTTCCTTCGGCATTGCCTTGGTCGCAGGCACGAATCTTGTGCCCAGGCCAGCCGCGGGGATGACGGCCTTGGTGACGGATCGCGAGTGAGCCATGCTGAGAACCTTAGCGAGAGTGAGTGGGAGGACCATTTGCAAGGTACAGCCGGTGACGGCGCTGGCGGCGCCGGATCGGCGGGGCCACACCTTCCCACAGCGGCTGACGGTAACCCTGAGCTCGCGCGGCAGAAGGCGGCGCTGCGGGCACGAATCCTCGCGGCGCGGCGAGCCATGTCGCCCGTGCCGCGAGCCACCGCGGGGCGGCAGCTTCGCGATGCGATGCTCAGCGTTCCGGAGTTGCAAATGGCGGGCACGGTCGCCGCTTACGTATCCGTGGGAACGGAGCCGAGCACTGAGGGGCTCATCTTCGCTCTCTGGAAGCGCGGCACATATGTCCTACTGCCTGTACTGCTGCCCGACGGCGACCTGGACTGGGCCAGCTACGAGGGGCCGGACTCCCTCCAGGCCGGGCCGCGGGGGCTGCTTCAGCCTGCTGAGCCGCGCCGTGGCGTGATGTCGATCACTAGCGCCGATCTGGTGATCGCGCCCGCGCTGGCGGTTGACCGGGCAGGCCGTCGTCTTGGCCGCGGCGGCGGCAGCTACGACCGAGCCCTGGCCAGGGTCGGATCGGCTGTGCTGACGATCGCGCTGCTCTACGACGGTGAGCTGGTGAGCCAGGTCCCGGCGGGCGACCACGACCAGGCGGTCCGGGCCGTGGCGCAGCCAGGCCAAGGAATCAGCAGGCTCGGCTAGCCGTTGCTACCATTTAGCAGTTCACCGCGGCGAGTGCTAAGGCCGCAGAGGGAGGAAACGTGCCGACGTACCAGTACGCCTGCACCGATTGCGGAGATAAGTCCGAGGTCGTGCAGCGGTTCTCCGATGACCCGCTGACGGTCTGTAGCGCTTGCGGCGGCAAGCTTCGCAAGGTCTTCTCGCCGGTGGGCATCGTCTTCAAGGGCTCAGGGTTCTACCGGACCGACAGCCGGAACGGCTCTGGCGCCGTGGGCGCCAGCAAGGACGGCGCCGCGACCGGCTCGAACGGCTCCTCGGCAGATGGCTCTGGCTCCGCCGTCGGCAACGGCTCGTCCTCGGAGTCTGGCAAGAACGGCTCAGCGGCGAGCGAGTCGTCGAGCGCGAAGTCGTCCAGCTCCTCGGGCTCGTCCGGTTCGTCGGCTAGCGAGAAGAAGTCATCGGTGAGCGCCGCCGGCAGCTAGGCGGCGTTTCTGGGCCCGCACCGTCTGCCACAGGCGCTTCAGCACCCGGTACGTTAGCGCCGTGACTGCGCTCGCAGAGATCGGCCTTATTGGCGGTTCTGGCTTCTATGAGTTCTTTGACTCTGCCGACGAGCTGGTAGTCGAGACGCCGTTCGGCCCGACAAGCGACCCGCTCATGATCGGTGAGGTCGCCGGCCGCAGAGTGGCGTTCCTGCCGAGGCATGGCCGAGATCACCGCTTCACGCCGCACAAGATCCCCTACCGTGCCAACCTGTGGGCGCTTCGCTCTGTTGGCGTCCGGCAGGTGCTGGCTCCGAGCGCGGTGGGCTCGCTGACCTCTGACTACGGGCCGGGCACCCTCGCGATACCGGACCAGCTCGTAGATCGCACTACTGGCAGGGTGCAGACCTTCTACGACACCGGCACCGCCGTGCACGTGCAGTTCGCCGACCCCTACTGCCCGGCACTGCGGACAGCGGCGACCGGAGCGGCGCGGGCGAGCAACTGGGAGCCGGTGTCATCCGGCACGCTGGTCGTCATTGAAGGACCACGGTTCTCCACCAGGGCTGAGTCCCGCTGGTACGCCGCGCAGGGCTGGACGCTCGTTGGCATGACCGCGCACCCCGAGGCCATCCTGGCGCGTGAACTTGCGCTCTGCTACACGACGATCGCGCTGGTCACGGACACTGACGCCGGAATCGATGAGGGCGACGGCGTGACGCACGCCGAGGTGTTCCGGGTCTTCGCGGCGAACGTAGCCAGGCTTCGCGAGCTGATGGTCCAGGCCATTGCGCAGGTGCCTGTCGAGCGCACCTGCCCGTGTCCGCATGCGCTCGATGGCCTCACCCTTCCGTTCGAGCTTCCCTGACCGATCGGGGGCCGGTTCGCGCTCGGGACCGGCGAGCTGGCCTGGCGCTCGGGGCTAGGCGGCCGATGAGTGGCGGCTGGCGAGCCCGACCAGGTTGCCTTCGCTGTCGCGGAAGAAAGCCATCCACTCCTCCCATCCGGGCGGACCGAACAAGCCGTCATCATCGCGATGGATCAGGTGCGGCGCGGTGTCCATCGAGACGCCCGTGGCCAGGAGCTCGTTCGCCGTGGCCCGTACGTCTTCGACGCGAAGGTAGATCAGCGCGCTCGGGACATTCTTGTCCAGCAGCAGCCGGGCGCTGCCCAGCCGAAGGAAGGCCAGACCCGGCGGATCGAACCGGGAGATCAGCTCGCAGCCGAGCACCTCGGTGTAAAACGCCGTGGCGCGGTCTAGGTCATCGACGTGCTGAGCTACCTGGTGTAGTTCCACGAGCCGTTCCTTTGTCGTCAGATTCAGCGCGCTCAAGGTGCGTAGCTTCCCTATTTATATTTGATAGCTATGCTATGTATATACCGTGGCACTGAGCAACCCCCAGCCAGGGCAGCTGGACCTCGAGCGAGTTGCATCTGAGCTGAACTCAGGCGCGATTCACCTGCTCAGGAGCCTAGCCTCGGTCGACAGGCTGGCCGGTCTGACGTCGGCCCGGCTGTCCGCGCTCTCGGTGATCGTGTTTGCCGGCCCGCTGTCGCTTGGTGCACTGGCTGCTGCGGAGGGCGTGGCTGGCCCGACGATGACCAGGATCGTGGATGGGCTGGCCGCGGGCGGCCTGGCCGAGCGGCGCCCAGACCCGGCCGACGGACGGGCTGTGCGAGTAGAGCCGACAGCAGCGGGGGAGGAGCTCATGCGCGCGGCAGCAGGCCGGCGGATCGCCGCGATCGCTCAGGCGATCGGAAGTCTGCCGCCAGCCGACCGCAGGCGGCTAGCCGCAGCGTCTGGGGTGCTCGACCGCGTGGCAGGTGGCATCCGCGGCAGCGGTTCTGGCAGCTAATCAGCGTTGGTACAGCGCCCGCTGGCGCTCCCCTGCCGAAACGGAGAGCGGCTAGGCTTGGTGCGGTCCCATCAGAAGTTCACCTGTTGCGGCAGCGATGGGACAGTCGGGCCCCGATAGCTCAGGCGGATAGAGCGACTGCCTCCTAAGCAGTAGGCCGCAGGTTCGAGTCCTGCTCGGGGCGC
>JASHOE010000307.1 GCA_030041275.1 Streptosporangiaceae bacterium | reverse complement strand
ACGGCCCGGCGGTCTATAACATCACCGACGACGAGCCCGCCCCGATGCGCGACTGGCTTCCAGCGCTGGCCGAGGCGCTGGGTGCCAAGCCTCCCCGCCGTGTGCCCGAATGGGCCGCCCGGCTGATGATGGGATCCGCTCTGGACATGCTCACGCACGCCCGTGGCGCAGCGAACGCGAAAGCGAAAAAGGAGCTTGGCTGGACAGCCCGCTACCCGACCTGGCGGGAAGGCTTCCGGACGATCCGGGTATAAGGAAACGCACACAGGCTCTCCCGCTCGGCGCTTCAGGCGCTCACCTGCCAACGTCTAGCAAACCCCGCGCTCCGGGCCGGGCACGAGACCTCCGTCGCAGGCTGGCGCGACTAGGCGTCGACCCAATTGCTCTCATTGGCGGCCGCCGCCACGCACTGGCGTGTCCCGTCGACGGGACACGCTGTGAGCAGGCCGTCAGCTGCGTGCTCAGTTTCTGGACCTTATGCGCCGAGTGGAAGGCGATTTCTACCGGCTGCAGGCGCGAGCGCCATCTTAGGGCCAGGCCGGCTGCAAAGGTGCCAAACGTGACCTCTGAGCCGGGCTTTCGATCGCCTGCCGGAGCAGGTCAATCTCAGTTTTCCGATGGGCAAGCGGCGCAATGGCGTAATTGTCATGCGAGTGTATGCGCGCGTCGCCCGGTGTTTAAGCCTGCCGAGCGGCTACGCGGTACGGCGCCACCGGACGGAAAGTTCGGCTTGGGCCGAACCGCCGCACCGGTAGTGTCCCCGGTGCATGGTCAGATACCTCACGAGAAGCCAGTTCGCTGACGACTACGCCGCACGGCCGCAAGTCAACGACCGAGATGTCACTCAGCTCGTACCCGATGCAGTGCGGCACATCCTCGACGTAGCCGAAACCTGGCTAGGCTGGGACGGTGCCCCGATCCGCCGCGGCAACGCGTGAACACCGCACAAGGCCCTTCGTCGGATTTGCGACCACCTGATTGACCATCTCGCCGAAATCCAGTGCCGGGTGGCCAGCCTGCCGATGGTGCCTGATACCTGGCATGGCCTGATGGTGACATTCGACGCTGATTGCGCACGGTTCACCGAGGCGGACCTAGACGAAGCCACCAACAGGTTACTGCGCCTAGCCGCCTCCTACGAGGCTGTCTTGCGGTATCAGATACTGCGCTCTTGGACGCCCGGCCAGATGTGGAAACCTGGACGCTGCGTGAGGTAGTTCACCACGTCAGCGAGGTCACCTGGTACGCAGAAATGGTAGGCCGACTGGACTAGCCACCATTTCTCGCTCCTTTGCCAAGCGCGGCGACGTCTGTCGTTGCCGTCGTCAGTGGCGGCCAGCTTGCCGATCGGTCAAGGATGGCCAGGTCGGCTTCCGCGACGCGGTCCGGCTTGTCGACGATGTCGATCACGGCGATCTTTTCGCCGTTGATCGTGAACACGATGAGCGTGATCGGCCAGCCGTGCGAGGCGGTGACCATGCCGACGGCTCCGTCTATCAATGCGGGCAGGGTGACCTGGGCGAATCGCGCGAAGCCAGACGTGCGACTGGCCACCGCCACCGCACCGCGAACCGCCTCGGCGCCGTTGGAGCGCACCACGACGTCGGGATCGAGAGCGTTCAGCAGTGCTTCGAAGTCGCCTTCGCGGGAGGCGGTTAGGAAGGCATCGACGATTGACCGCTTCCTGGACAGCTCGGTAGTGAGGACAGGAGTGGCGCCCTGAACTCGTCGGCGGGCGCGGCTGGCGAGCTGCCTGGCTGCGGCGGGCGAGCGCCCGATGACCGAGGCGATGTCGCCGAACGGGACGGCGAAAATGTCATGCAAGACGAACGCGAGCCTTTCTGCGG
The DNA here is from genome assembly GCA_030041275.1 of Streptosporangiaceae bacterium. Lineage (GTDB taxonomy): Bacteria > Actinomycetota > Actinomycetes > Streptosporangiales > Streptosporangiaceae > JAJYUU01. The sequence goes on along the minus strand of JASHOE010000307.1, from coordinate 2,563 downwards.
GCGGCAGCGTATGCAGGACGGCGAGCAATGCGGGACCGATGGAGTCGGCTAGCAACGCTTCCTGTTCGGGTTGGGTGCCGCCGAAGTCGTCCCCTGTTGGCTCGGGCAGGTGAAGGCCTGCCGGCTTCTCCCGGCGCGAGTGCAACATGTCCAGGCACAGGCGAGCGACGACAGTGGTCAACCATCCGCTCAGGTTCCTGATGCTTCCGGAGTCGGATCGGCTCAGCCGCAGCCAGGCTTCCTGCACGGCGTCGTCGGCCTCGCTGAGCGAGCCCAGTATGTGGTAGGCGATCGCACGCAACCGAACCCGGTGAGCTTCGAACTCAGCCGCGAGCTCATCAGCTTCATCCATCGGTCGCCTTCCCCTTGTCGCGGTCCTCCATATATGACTGAGCAGGACCAGCCGGTGTGACCAGGAGCTGGCCAGACCTGCACCGCCGACTTCGGCCGCCGCCCGCGGGGAAGCGGGCGCTTTCACTGACGGTCCTGACGACACGCCACCCGTCTGCTATCCACGGACCCGCAACGCCGCAGTCCGGCGCTCCGCGAACCTGCGCGTCTTAGGCTCTCTGAGCGCTTTGACGCAAGGCGGAGGTAGCGCGACGGTCCGCGCGGAGTACTGGGTTTGGGAGGATCGCGCCGCCCATGGTGACATGCACAGCACTGGCAGCAGCGGCGAGGGCGCAGGGCGGGACCTGTAGGGCGGCCTTCCCGGCGCCCGCAGCGGGAACTATGCAGATCATCTGAGCAGCCGTTCAGCGAACAGGGCGTAGACAGCCGCAACGCTGTGCAGTTCAGATTCGTCGACGAACTCCTCGGGGCCGTGGGAGACCTCGAAGCGACCTGGCCCGTAGCCAAATGCGGGGATACCGAGCTGGGCGTACCAGCGGGTATCGAGGCATCCGGGGCACAGCTCATACCTGGATGGAACTCCGGTGATGTCGCTGACGCATTGGCCGAGGACCTGAGCCGCTCGGCTGACGGGCGGGGTGTCGGCTGCCGGTGCGAACTGGGTGAGATTGATCGACACATCGGCCCCGGCCTGGCTAGCTACGTCGTTGATCATGGCCGTCAGGCGGGCCAGTTCGGCTTCGAGATCTTCTTCGGGGTTGAACCGGCCGTCAATCGTGAACCAGGCGCGCGACGGCACGACATTGAAATTGGACCCGCCGCCGCACTGGCCGCCGATCACAACCATGGTGCCTTCCTCTTGGCCTTCACCGACGGAGTAGCTGGTGAGCCGTCCCCTCATCTGATGTGCGTAGGCCTCCAGCGGAGCAGCGATCTTGATCATGTTCAGGAAGGCGTTGACTCCTTTGAAAGCCTGACCGACATGGGCCGGGCGGCCACGCACCTCGACGCGCATGGAAATTGCCCCTTTGGCTGCGTTCCAGATTGCCCCTCCGCTTTGCTCGGCCGTCAGCATGGCCAGAGCGCCGGGGTCGATGAGATTGCGCTCGCGCAGGTAACCCGAGCCGACGGTGCTGCCGGTTTCCTCATCGCAGACCAGGTGGATGATCACCCGACCGCCGTGAAGCAGACCCAGGTCCTTAGCGGCCGCAGCACCGTACAGCATGCTGACGATGCCGCCCTTCATGTCCGCGGTACCACGGCCGGTGATAACGCCATTGCGACGTCGAGCGGTGAACTGTGTCCGGTCCTGGGCGGGCACGACATCGAAGTGACCGTGGAAGTAAATCACTTTGCCTCCTGAGCCGACGGCACCTCGGACGACCCGTGGATCCTTCAGGGCGCCAGTTGAATCGACCTGATGGATCTCCGGGTCGAGCCTGAGCCTGTCCATCTCGTCACCCAGCACTTGTGCGCACTCGGCTAGATTGCGGCCAGGCGGGTTCTCCGTCTCAGAGGCAACCAGCCGGACTAGCAGGGCGGCCATTTCCTCGGCGCGCTCGCTGATCCACGCTCGGACCCTCGCGACCTGGCCGGTTCCGTCGATCATGAATGCCTCTCTGCTATCCACGGACTTCCGTGAGCGCACCACAACGATGAAACGGGAATCGCTTCGAGTACCTGACCACCCTGCGCAGCGGCCCGCTGCTGAACAGCGCTCCGGAACGCAAGAAGGTGGGCCTTCGCGAGCGAGCCGAGGCCTTGGGAGCCAGCCGGTTGCGACGGCGTCAGCACGAATGCGACAGCCGCGTGACCTGTGCGGCGCGGGGGGAGGCGCGGCCTATCCGATTCGTCGATCACGCTGGTCCTGCTGGTCGGTTCGATCATGCCGGCTGGTGTGGTCCCGGCGGCTGCGGATAATGAATGTCGCGATGCTGGCGATGATGAGCAGGATGGCGATGCGGGTGACGGCGGGCTGATGGGTGCTGATGCCGATGGCTGCGATGCCGATGGCGGCGCAGGTGAGGGCGGAAGCTACGCCGAAGGCAACTCGCGGGTTGTGATGATGGGCGAGCCATCGGATCAGTGGTGCCAGGAACATGGGGTCTCCATCGCTAGGTTTTGTCGCTGACAGGTTGCTCATGCTGGAGCTGGCGGCGGGCCGGCCCGGCTTCTGCGGGCAGCAGGCTCGTCGCCATCTCGCTGAGGCAGC
>JASHOE010000306.1 GCA_030041275.1 Streptosporangiaceae bacterium | reverse complement strand
TCCGCGCGGTAACGGCCAGGTCATCCGGTTGTCGCGGGGTGCCTCGCTGACCGACTTCGCGGACAAGATCGGTGTCAACCCGGCCTCTTTGGTACAGGTGCTCTTTCACCTCGGCGAGATGGTTACGGCCACCCAGTCGGTCAATGACGAGACCCTGCAGCTGCTCGGTGCCGAGCTGAGCTACAACGTGCAAGTCGTCTCGCCGGAGGAGGAGGACCGGGAGCTGCTCGAGTCCTTCGACATCGAGTTTGGCCAGGACGAGGGCGAGGACACAGACCTCATACCGCGCCCGCCGGTAGTCACCGTCATGGGCCACGTCGACCACGGCAAGACCAAGCTGCTCGACGCCATCCGGCACACCAACATGGTGGCGCACGAGGCAGGCGGCATCACCCAGCACATCGGCGCCTACCAGGTCAACACCGACGCCGACGGCCAGGAGCGCAAGATCACCTTCATCGACACTCCCGGTCACGAGGCGTTCACCGCCATGCGGGCCCGCGGTGCCGAGACCACCGACCTGGTGATCCTGGTGGTCGCGGCCGACGACGGCGTGAAGCCGCAGACCACCGAGGCGCTGAATCACGCCCAGGCGGCAGGCGTGCCGATCGTGGTCGCCGTGAACAAGGTCGACAAGGAGGGTGCCGACCCGCAGCGGGTGCGTGCCCAGCTCACCGAGTACGGCCTCGTGGCCGAGGAGTTCGGCGGTCAGAACCTGTTCGTCGACGTGTCAGCCCGCACCGGTCAGGGCATCGAGAACCTGCTCGAGGCCGTCATCCTGACTGCGGACGCCGAGCTGGACCTGCGGGCTAACCCGAACCAGCAGGCTCAGGGCGTCGCCATCGAGGCGCACCTGGACAAGGGCCGCGGTCCCGTTGTCGATGTGCTGGTACAGCGCGGCACGCTGCGCGTGGGCGACTCCATCGTCTGCGGCGAGGCGTTCGGCCGAGTCCGGGCCATGCTGGACGAGAACGGCGACCAGGTACGCGAGGCGCTGCCATCCCGGCCGGTCGAGGTGCTCGGGCTGACCGGCGTGCCCGATGCCGGTGACAGTTTCCTGGTCGTCGACGACGACCGAGTCGCGCGGCAGATCGCCGAGCGGCGGGAAGCCAGAGAGCGCAACGCCATGTTCGCGCAGCGACGACCGCGGGTCACGCTCGAGGATCTGGAGTCCGCGCTCAAGTCGGGTGAGCGTCAGGAACTGCTGCTCATCATCAAGGGCGATGTATCCGGCTCGGTGGAAGCGCTGGAAGACGCGCTGCTGCAGCTCGACGTCGGTGAGGAAGTCGAGCTCCGGGTCATCGGCCGCGGCGTTGGCGCGATCACCCAGGACGACGTCAACCTTGCCATCGCGTCGGACGCCGTGATCATCGGCTTCAATGTCCGGCCGGCCGGCCGGGCGGGCGAGCTGGCGCAGCAGCAAGGCGTCGACATCCGCTACTACTCCGTCATCTACCAGGCGATCGACGAAGTCGAAGCCGCGCTCAGGGGCATGCTGAAGCCGGTCTACGAGGAGATCCAGCTTGGTACCGCAGAGATCAGAGAGATCTTCCGAGTGCCTCGGGTGGGCAACGTCGCGGGCTGCATCGTCCGGTCCGGCACGATCACCCGCAACAGCAAGGCCCGGCTCGTACGCGACGGCGTGGTCGTCCACGACAACCTCACCGTCGAGTCGCTGCGCCGGTTTAAGGACGACGCGACCGAGGTCCGCGAGGGCTTCGAGTGCGGCATCGGCCTCGGTTACAACGACGTCCACATCGGCGACGTGATCGAGACGTTCGAGATGCGGGAGAAGCCGCGGGCCTGAGCGGGCCGGCGTGTATGTGGGGGCCCTGACCCTGGACGTGCTGCTCGGCGACGTACGGTCGCTGAAGCAGAAGCGTTCGGTGGTCAGGCCCCTGGTCGCCGAGGTGCACCGGCGGTTCCCCGGCGTCGCGGTGGGCGAGACCGGACACCTCGACCTGCACCGGCGGGCCGAGATCGGCATCGCCGTGGTCAGCTCGACCGCGGCAAATGCAAGGCAGGTGCTGGATGCGTGCGAGCGCTTCGTCGCGGGGCGCCCGGAGATCGAGCTGCTGGCCGCGCGGCAGCGGCTGCTGACACCAGAAGGTGAGTGAGCCCGATGAACCAGCCGAGGGCCCGCAAACTCGGCGATAGGATCGCCGAAATCGTCGCCGAACTGCTGGAACGGCGGATCAAGGACCCGCGGCTGGGCTTCGTAACGGTCACCGAGGCAAGGCTGACCGGCGATCTGCGCGAGGCGACCGTCTTCTACACCGTCTACGGCTCTGACGATGAGGTCGCCGGGACCGTGGCGGCGCTGGCCAGCGCGACCGGTCTGATCCGATCAGAAGTGGGCAAGCAGACGGGCTTGAAGCACACGCCGTCCATCAGCTTTACCCGCGACACCGTGCCAGACGCGGCACGCAGCATCGAGGACCTGGTCGCCCGGGCACGCGCCGCGGACGAGCAGGTCGCTGCCGTCCGGCAGGGCGCAACCCCGGCAGGGGACGCCGATCCGTACCGCAAGCCCGCCGAACGCGACGACGACAGCGCCGAAGGTGACGAAGCGGGCTATGACGACGACGAATCCTGACTGGATGCGGGCCGTCGGCATCCTCGACGGCGCCGACCGGGTCTGCCTGGCCTGCCACCTGAGACCAGACGCGGACGCGCTCGGGTCCATGGTCGCGGTGGCGCAGGCGCTGCGTGGGCGCGGTCAGCAGGTGGTCGCGTCTTTCGCTGAGCCGTTCGTGGTTCCGGCGATCCTGACGTTCCTGCCCGGCCTGGATCTGCTCAGCGCGCCCGGATCCTTTCCTGACCGCCCCGAGGTGATGATGTCGTTCGACGCGTCCGACGTCGACCGACTGGGTGACCTGGCCGGGCCGGCCGCAGCGGCGGCGGAGCTGATCGTCGTCGACCACCACGCGTCCAACACCGGGTTTGGCTCGGTCAGCCTGGTCGATCCTGCTGCCGCGGCCACAGCTGCGCTGGCCGCCGAGCTGATCGACCGACTCGGCATCCCGCTGACCCGAGATATAGCCATCGGGCTGTACGCGGGCCTGGTCACCGACACCGGGTCGTTCCGGTTCGCCGCGACCACGCCGCAGGTGCACGAGCTGGCCGCCCGGCTGCTCGCAACGGGAATCGAGCCAGCCGCGGTGTCTCGTGAGCTCTACGACCGCGCACCATTCAGCTACCTCGGCCTGCTCGCCGCGGCCGTCGGGCGCGCCGAGCTCGACCGCGGTGCCGTGAACGGTCTCGGCCTGGTCTGGACCACAGTGACCCGAGCCGACCGCGAGCCAGCCCGGCTCCCGCTGGACGCCGCGGAGGCCGTTATCGACGAAATAAGGCGCACCGACGAGGCGGAGGTTGCCGTCGTCTTGAAAGAAGACGACGCCGGCGTCTGGCAAGCATCAATCCGCTCGAAGGAGTACGTGGACGTCGCGAAGGCCGCCGCGGAGCTGGGCGGGGGTGGTCACGCCCGGGCGGCCGGTTTCTCCCATACCGGCCGAGCGGACGAGGCCATCCGCGCCCTCAAGCGCGCGCTGGACGGCGCATGACGGCGACCGAGAGCGGGCTGCTGATCGTCGACAAACCTGGTGGCTGGACCTCTCATGACGTCGTGGCCAAGATCCGGAAGCTCGCGGCGACCAAGCGAGTCGGGCACGCTGGCACGCTCGATCCGATGGCCACCGGGGTGCTGGTCATCGGTGTCGAGAAGGCCACCCGGCTGCTCGGCTACCTCACGCTGGCCGACAAGGAGTACACAGCGACGATCCGCCTCGGCCAGAAGACCGACACCGATGATGCGGACGGAGTGGTGATCGAGTCCGTTCCCGTCCCGCACCTGGGCGGGGCTGAGCTCAGGAGCGCCGCAGCAGAGCTGACGGGTGAGATTAGGCAGGTTCCGCCCGGCGTCAGCGCGATCAAGGTCGGCGGTCGGCGGTCCTACCGGCTTGCGCGGGCAGGGCAGGCGCCGCAGCTCGCGGCGCGGACGGTGCTGGTGCAGGAGTTCGCGGTCGGCGCCGTCCGCTCGGCGGGCGACGCGCTGGACGTCGAGGTGCGGGTGACATGCTCGAGCGGCACATACATTCGCGCGCTCGCACGAGACCTCGGGGTGGCGCTGGGCGTCGGCGGGCACCTGACCGCGCTGCGCCGAACCAGGGTCGGGCCGTACACCGCCAGCAAGGCACGGACGCTCGACCAGCTGGCGGCCGACCTTGCGGTGATCCCGCTCGCGGCGGCTGCGGCTAAGGCGTTTCCGCGCCGCGACCTCAGCCAGGCGGAGGCGGACGCGGTCGCCCACGGCGCCAAGCTCTCGGCGACGGGCACGGGCGATCAGGCGATCGCTGCCTTCGCTCCGGACGGCACTCTGATCGCGCTGCTCACCGACGCCGACGGTCGGGCGCGGTCGCTGGCCGTGTTCGCAGCCGCTGGGTCCTGACGTGCCTGCCGGGAGCAACGCGTGGCAGGCTGGTCGCATGCAGCGCTGGCTGAGCACGGCCGAGGTGCCCGGTGACTGGGGTGCCTCGGTGGTCACCGTCGGCGAGTTCGACGGTGTGCACCGTGGCCACCAGCGCATCGTGGCGAAGGCCCGCGAGGCGGCAGCCGCACTCCGGCTGCCAGTCGTGGTCGTGACGTTCGACCCGCACCCCGCCGAGGTGGTCCGGCCTGGCTCGCACCCGCCGCTGCTGTGCACGGCGCGGCGCAGGCTGGATCTGCTAGCCGGGCTCGGCGTGGACGCGGTCTGCGTCATCCCATTCACGCTGGAGTTCTCTCAGCTCGGACCAGACGAGTTCGTCAGGTCGGTGCTGGCGGACCGGCTGCACGCGGCCCAGGTGGTCGTGGGGGAGAACTTCCGGTTCGGCCACAAGGCCGCCGGAGACGTGGCCCTGCTGGCCGATCTCGGCGAGAAGTACGACTTTGGCGTCACGGGCGTGCCGCTGCTGACCGAGGACGGAGTCACCATCTCCTCGACGAGCATCCGGGCGCTGCTCGCCGACGGCGCTGTGGTGGCCGCGGCCGAGCTGCTCGGGCGGCCGCACCGGGTCGAGGGCGTGGTGGTCCGGGGCTTTCAGCGGGGGCGAGCGCTCGGCTTTCCCACCGCGAACCTAGAGACCCCGCCGCATTTCGCCATCCCGGCCGACGGGATCTACGCCGGCTGGCTGGCGAGCCTGGACGCAGCCGGCACCGAGACGGACTTGTGGCCGGCCGCGATCTCGGTGGGCACCAACCCGACGTTCGACGGCCAGGACCGCACGGTCGAAGCGCACGCTCTCGACCGGGACGATCTTGATTTGTACGGGACGCACGTGGCTGTTGACTTCGTCGCCAGGCTGCGGGCGACGGTGCGGTTCGACTCCGTCGAGGCTCTCGTCCGGCAGATGCACCTCGACATCGGCGACGCCCGCCGCCTGCTGACTGCTGGCTAGGGCTGAGCAGGCGAGTTGCGGTGCGTCCGCCCGGTTGACGCATGGTAACGTGGAGCGTTGGCCGATTGTCCGGCCTGGTTAGCTGTGCCCTCAGGCGGCTGACCGTAGTGGGGGACATTTTCCCATCAAACGACCGATCAAGGGAGCAACGTGCCGCTCGACAGTACGGTGAAGAAGGAGATCATCGCCGGGCACGCGACCAATGAGGGTGACACCGGCTCGCCGGAAGTCCAGGTCGCGCTGCTGACACGGCGGATCGCAGATCTGACTGAGCACCTGAGGGTGCACCAGCACGACCACCACAGCCGGCGCGGCCTGCTGTTGCTGGTCGGCCGCCGTCGGCGGCTGCTGCAGTACCTCTCCCGCAAGGACATCAGCCGTTACCGCGCGCTGATCGAGAATCTCGGTCTGCGCAGATAGCTGGCTGGGCGGGGCGGCTTGACCGCCCCGCTTCCGTGCTGGGGAGTCAGGACAACTCGATAACGTAAGAAAGCACAACGTCCCGCGGCTCCGGCCAGGAGCGCTACCAGCGCCCAGCGGGCCGGTCCTCGGTAGTGGTTCTCGGGTCATAGTGGGCCGAGAACTTCAATCGAAGACCGGCCGGCCAGCAGCCCGGCACTGACGGCTGGTCGGCGTCGCCGTCAGCCGGCCGGGCCTAGCGCACCGACGATGCGATGAACAGCACGGTGGCGGACAGCGCGCGGGACCTCAATCAAGGAGGTCACCCGTGGAGGGTGTCTACACGGCCGAAGTCACCGTCGACAATGGTGCATTCGGCACGCACACAATCCGGTTCGAGACCGGCAGGCTAGCGAAGCTGGCAGGCGGCTCGGCTGTGGTCTACATGGATGACGAGAGCGTCATCCTGTCGACGACGACGGCGGGCAAGAGCCCGCGCGAGGGCTACGATTTTTTCCCGCTCACTGTCGACGTTGAGGAGCGGATGTACGCTGCGGGCCGGATCCCTGGCTCGTTCTTCCGGCGCGAGGGCCGGCCGTCCGAGGACGCGATTCTCACCTGCCGGCTGATCGACCGGCCGCTTCGGCCATCGTTCGTCAAGGGCCTGCGCAACGAGGTGCAGATCGTTGAGACGATCCTGGCGCTGCACCCGGAGCACCTGTACGACGTGATAGCCATCAACGCGGCCTCGATGTCGACCCAGCTGGCCGGGCTGCCGTTCTCTGGCCCGATAGGCGGCGTCCGGGTGGCGCTGATTAAGGGCCGGTGGGTCGGCTTCCCGACCCACTCGCAGCTTGAGGAGGCCACCTTTGACATGGTGGTGGCCGGTCGCGTGCTCGAGGACGGCGACGTCGCGATCATGATGGTCGAGGCCGAGTCCACGGCCAGCACGCTGCGGCTGCTCACCGACCCCGCGAGCGGCGCGGTGGCACCGAATGAAGAGACCGTTGCCGCGGGCCTGGACGCCGCCAAGCCGTTCATCAAGGCGCTCTGTGATGGTCAGCTCCAGGTGGCGAGGCTCGCCGCGAAGGAGGTCGCGGAGTTTCCCACGTTCGCCGACTACGGCGACGACGTGCTGGCGGCGCTCGACGCCGAGGTTGGCAGCGACCTGGCTCAGGCGCTCACCATCGCTGGCAAGAACGAGCGCGCGACCGAGACCGACCGGATCAAGGCGCTTGCGACGGAAAAGCTGTCGGCGCAGTTCGAAGGCCGCGAGAAGGAGATCGGCGAGGCGTTCCGCGCGCTGAACAAGAAGCTGGTCCGGCAGCGCATCATCCGCGATGGGCTGCGCATCGACGGCCGCGGGCTGGCGGACATCAGGCAGCTGTCTGCCGAGGCCGGCGTCCTGCCGCGGGTGCACGGGTCGGCGCTCTTCGAGCGCGGCGAGACCCAGGTGCTCGGCGTGACGACGCTGAACATGCTGCGCATGGAGCAGATGATCGACACGCTGAACCCGGAGAAGACCAAGCGCTACATGCACAACTACAACATGCCGCCGTACTCGACCGGCGAGACCGGCCGGGTCGGGTCGCCCAAGCGCCGGGAGATCGGCCACGGCGCGCTCGCCGAGCGCGCGCTCATCCCGGTGCTGCCCACCAGGGAAGAGTTCCCGTACGCGATTCGTCAGGTTTCTGAGGCCATCGGGTCGAACGGCTCCACGTCGATGGGCTCGGTGTGCGCGTCGACCATGTCGCTGCTCGACGCAGGGGTTCCGCTGAAGGACATGGTGGCCGGCATCGCGATGGGCCTCATCCATGAGGGCGGCGAGTACGTGACGCTGACCGACATCCTGGGCGCCGAGGACGCCTTCGGCGACATGGACTTCAAGGTGGCAGGCACCAGGGACGTCATCACGGCGCTGCAGCTGGACACCAAGCTTGACGGGATCCCGGCCAGCGTGCTCGGCGCAGCGCTCATGCAGGCGCGCGGCGCGCGGCTGACGATCCTCGGCGTGATGCGCGAGGCGATCGACGGGCCAGCCGAGATGAGCGAGCTGGCACCGCGGATCATCACGATCAAGGTGCCGGTCGACAAGATTGGCGAGGTCATCGGGCCCAAGGGCAAGATGATCAACTCCATCCAGGAGGACACCGGCGCCGACATCACCATCGAGGACGATGGCACCATCTACATCGGCGCGACCGACGGCAGCTCCGCAGAGGCCGCGCGGTCGGCGATCAACGCCATCGCCAACCCGCACATCCCCGAGGTGGGAGAGCGGTTCCTCGGCACCGTGGTCAAGACCACGACGTTTGGCGCGTTCGTATCGCTGCTGCCAGGCCGCGACGGGCTGCTGCACATCACCCAGATCCGCAAGCTGCACGGCGGCGCCCGGATCGAGAACGTCGATGACGTGATGAAGGTCGGTGACAAGATCCAGGTCGAGATCCGCGAGATCGACGACCGCGGCAAGCTGTCGCTGGTGCCGGTCGAGGTCGTGGAGCGCGAGGCTGCCGGGGAAGACCTCGGCGGTGGTGGCGACGAACCCAGGTCCCGCCCGCGTTACGACCGCGGTGGCGACCGGCCCTCGGGTGGGCGTGACCGAGACCGCGGCGACCGCGGCGACCATCACCGCAGCCGCCAGCGCACTCGCGGCGGCTCCGGCGGCGGGGGCCAGGGCGGTTACGACCCCGGCAACTCGTGACGGCGGGCCATCGGATCATGACGGCCGGCACACAGCGCCTCGCCGGCGGCGCGGCGCTTGGGCGCACGGTGCTGCCGGGCGGCCTGCGCGTAGTCACTGAGAAGCTGCCCTCGATGCGATCCGTGGCGTTCGGGATCTGGGCGGGCGTCGGCTCGCGGGACGAGGACGTCCCGCACGCCGGCGCCACCCACTACCTTGAGCACCTGCTGTTCAAGGGCACCGCACGACGTAGCGCGCTGGACATCTCGGCGGCGATGGACGCGGTCGGCGGAGAGCTGAACGCGTTCACCGCCAAGGAGTACACGTGCTACTACGCGCGGGTGCTCGACGAGGACCTGCCGCTCGCGATCGACGTGCTCAGCGACATGGTGACCGGCTCGCTGATCGAGCCCAAGGAGGTCGACGCCGAGCGTGGCGTCATCCTCGAAGAGATCGCGATGAACGAGGACGACCCGGCCGACCTGGTGCACGAGGCGTTCGCCGCCGAGTTGTTCGGCGACACCCCGCTCGGCCGACCGATCCTCGGCACGGTCGAATCCATAAACTCGATCACCAGGGATCGGATCGCCGAGCACTACCGGGCTCGGTATACCCCCGACAATCTCGTCATCGCGGCGGCGGGCAGCCTGGATCACGATCGCGTCGTCGAACTGGCCCAGACCGCGTTCGGCTCGCTGCTGTCCGGTGACATCGCACCAGTTCCACCGCGGCTGTCCGGTCCGGCGGGCGCGGCTGCGACCGGCACTGGGGTGCGGCTGGTGTCGAGGCCGGTCGAGCAGGCCAACGTCGTGCTCGGCTGCCAGGGGCTGGCCCGCACTGATCCGCGCCGGTTCGCCCTCGGCGTGCTCAACGCCGCGCTCGGCGGTGGCATGTCGTCGCGGCTGTTCCAGGAGGT
>JASHOE010000008.1 GCA_030041275.1 Streptosporangiaceae bacterium | reverse complement strand
CCCAGGTTTCTCAGGTCCTGGTAGGTCTCGCTGATGCTGACCGACCCGGTCTTGGACTGGACGTGCGCGCACGACTCGGCCAGCACCAGCGTCTTGATCCCGAACTTCGACAGGTACGTGGGGGTGAGGTTGGTGCCGACCTGCAGGCCGTAGTTCCAGCCGGCGAACAGGAAGTCCGGCTTCAGCGCGACCAGCTGCTCCAGCGTGAAGTAGTTGTCGGGCGACGCGTCATGGACCTTCTTAAACCCCGCCTGGTACTGCACCGGGATCGCCGGCGCGTCGACCGGGCCGTCGCCCACCGCGGCGAACGTGCCGACCATGTGCGACTCCAGCCCCAGGGCCAGCATGTCCTCGGTCGTGTTGATGTCGTTGGACACCGCGCGCGTCGGCGCACTGTTGTACGTCACCGGCACGCCGCAGCTGGTCACGGTCACCGGATACGGCTTCGCCGACGACCCGGTCGTCCCCGACGCCGTGCTGCTGCCGCTGGAACAGGCGGCCAGGACACCGACGGCGGTCAGCAGCGCGGCGGCCAAGGCCAGGAGGCGCCAGGCGGGCCGCTGTCTTCTGGGCCGGGAACTGTGGTTGAGGTGCACGGGAATCCTTTCGTTTAGGCCGGCGCATCGGGCCGCGCGGGTGAGCGCGCGGCCGTGCCCTCGGCTGGGTGATCGTGGGTTGCGGGTTTGGCGCGGCGCGGGATGAGGTGCGGCGTGCCGGTGTCGGGATGGTCGATGACCAGGACGTCGGCGCCATAGGCGCGGCGGATCGTTTCGGGTGTGAGCACCGCACTGGGCGGGCCGGCGGTCACGAGCTGGCCGTCCGACAGCACGTGGATGGTGTTGCAGAACAGCGCGGCGAGGCTCAGGTCGTGCAGCGCCGCGAGCACGGTGACGCCCAGCCCAGCGACGACCTCGAGGATCTCGACCTGGTGGTGGATGTCGAGCTGGTTGGTGGGCTCGTCGAGGATGAGATGGTTGGCTTCCTGGGCCAGCGCCCTGGCGACGAGGACAAGCTGCTTCTCGCCGCCGGACAGGGTATTGAAGCGGCGCTGGGCCAGGCTCGCGCAGCCGACACGCTCGATCGCGCCGTCGACGATGTCGCGGTCGGCCTCGGTGTCGCGGTCGAAGGACCCCTTGTGCGGGGTCCGGCCGATCATCACCATCTCCCTGACGCTGAAGTCGAACTCGCTGGTGGATTCCTGCGTCACGACCGCGACGCGGCGCGCCGCATCCTTGGCCCGCAGCGACAGCAGGTCGCTTCCGTCGAGCAAAACCCGCCCGGCGGATGGGCGGTGCACCCGGTAGATCGCCTTGAGAATCGTCGACTTCCCACTCCCATTCGGCCCCACCAGCCCGGCGAACTCGCGGTCGCCGACGGCGAGTTCGATCCCGCTGACGATGCGCCGCCCGGCGATGTCGACCGACAGCTGATCCAGGCGCAGGCTCACTGGGTAGCGCCGTACAGGTAGGGCCGCCGGCGGATCAGCACGATGAGCGTCGGCGCGCCGATGAACGCGGTGATCACGCCGATCGGCATTTCCTGCGGGGAGACGATCGTGCGGGCCAGCAGGTCGCCCAGGACCATGAACGCGGCGCCGAACAGCACCCCGGTTGGCAGCACGCGGCGGTGGTCGGAACCGACCATGAGCCGCACGATGTGCGGCACGACCAGGCCGACGAACCCGATGACACCGCTGACCGCGACCGCGACCCCGGCCATCAGCGACGTGACCACGAACAGGTTCCGCCGCATCCGCCGCACGTCCACGCCCAGCGACGCGGCCGGCTCGGCACCCATCGCCATCGCGTTCAGCGAACGCGCCTGGGCCATCAGGTAGACCATCGCGGCCGCGAGCGCGACCGCCGGGATCGGCAGCTGGTTCCAGCTGGCCAGCCCGAACGACCCGAGCAGCCAGAACAGCACCGACTGCGTGGCCTGCGGGTTGCCGCGGAAGATCAGGTAGCTGGTCACCGACTCGAAGAGAGCGGACATGACCACGCCGCACAGAATCAGCTGCGTGGGAGCCAGCCCGCGCCCGCCCTTGCCGCCGCGCGAGACCGCGAACACAGCGGCCATCGCCATCAGCGCGCCGAGGATGCTGCCGACGGAGATGGCCCACACGCCGAGCGAGGCGAACACCCCGAGCAGCAGCACCGCGGTGGCCCCCACGCTGGCACCCGACGACACCCCCAGCAGGAACGGGTCGGCCAGGGCGTTGCGGACCAGCACCTGGACCACGGACCCGGCGGTGGTCAGCGCCGCCCCGACCACGGCGGCGAGCAGCACCCGCGGCAGCCGGATCTGCCAGACGATGATCCCGGCGACCGTGTTCTGGGGATGGCCGGCCAGGCCGCTCGCCACCACATGCCACACCGCGACCGGGCTCAGTGGGACCGAGCCGATGCCGACACCCAGCGTCATCACGACGACAAGCACGATGGCACAAACCACGAGCACGACCGAGAGCGGCGTACGGTCACGCCATCGGCGTTCCGGCCGGCGCGCCCTGAACATGGACCTGGGCGAAGAAGGTCCAGGCGCAGTGGCCCGGCCACGTTGCGTTGCAGCCGGGTCTGCGGCAATCCCGCCTTGGCGCGTATCGGGAGTCGCCGGGCTCGCCCGGTCGTCGTCCTCGCGCACTACCGCCCCCCCTCAGCTACGGGAGGACGCACGAACTGTCCTTCCTCCGAGGACTTCTTCGCCGATGCAGAGCAGGCGACCGGGCTCGCCCCCGGAGGGGGACTACCGTTGCGGGACAGCGCCGGGATCTCACCGGACTTCGCTGGTTCTGCACCTGCCCCAGCCGTGTCCGGCTTAGGGCAGCGACAATGTAAGCGTCCGGCAGTCGTGGCGTCAAGGCGGGCTGCCGGGCTCTCCCAGGGTGCTCGCCCAAGTCCTACGGCCACGCGAGCAGGACCGTAACGGGTTCGTCGGCGAGCCGGTAGCGGATGATCCGCCCGTCGCGTTCGGTGGCGACGACCTGGCAAGCACGCAGGTGGCGGAGTGTCTGGGAGACGGTGGTGCCGTTCACGCCGGTGGCTGCCGCGAGGTCAGACACGCTGATCGGCTGGGCGGCCTTGATGCACGTCAAGATCATGAGACGGGTCGGGTCACCCAGAATGGCGAACCGCCGTGCACGGGCCTGGATCGTTTCGCGATCATCCAGCGCGGCCATCGCCTGGCGCACTCGCTCGCCGTCAATGACTCGGTGGCCGGAATGCTCGGCCGGCAGCGGACGCACGCGCTCAGTATGACATGTCTGCAGGTAGATAGATCATCATCTGATCATCGTTCGACACATGCTCTCGTGGGCAATCTGGCGGCTCTAGGTGAGCGGGATGCTTGCCGGTACAGTCATATTCGTGCTGGTTCGGCCGCCTTGCCAGGGCGGTCGTCGCAAGAGGGAACCCGGTGCGAATCCGGGACTGCCCCGCAGCGGTGAGCGGGAACGACCGCCGTCATCAAGCACTGGGCCAATCGGCCCGGGAAGCGACGGCCAGTAGGCCACCCCTGGCGCCTGGCGCGCCGGGGATCGCCCGCGAGTCCGAAGACCTGCCAGTGCGCCGTGCGCGCCGCGCACGGCTGGCCTGTGGCTTCGAGGGCGAGTCAACGGCGCGGCAGGCAACTCGCATGGGCCGGCCGCGAACCGGCCACCCCTCCTCGCCGCCGGCCCCGGGCCGAGCTCGCGAGGAGAGAGCCGTGCAATCTGGTCCTGCCGTCAGCGGCAGCCTGCTTCCCACCCTCCCCGGGTCCAGCTACGTCGATCGCGCAACGTTCGCCCGCGAGCAGGAGCTCATCTTCGAACGCCAGTGGCTGTGCGCGGCCCGTTCCGGCGACTTTCCCGGTCCGGGACAGTTCCAGGTGGTCCAGGCCGGACGGGAAAGCGTGCTGGTCGTCAGGCAGCAGGACGGCGGGCTGCGCGCGTTCCTGAACGTCTGCCGCCACCGCGGGGCCAGGCTCTGCGTCGAGGAGTCCGGTCAGGTCACGCGGTACCTGCGCTGTACCTACCACGCGTGGTCCTACGACCTGGGCGGGCGGCTGGCGGCGGCGCCGAACCTGGCCCGCATGGCCGACATCGACCGGGACGAATACGGCCTGGTGCCCGTCGCGCTCCGCGAGTGGCTCGGCTACGCGTGGGTGTGCCTGGCCGACGAGCCACCATCGTTCGAGGACACCGTGTGCGGCGCGGTAACGGCCAGGCTGGGCACCGTGCAGGCCATCGACGCCTACCAGCTCGGTGAGCTTGCCGTCGGCCGGCGCATCACCTACGACGTCGCGGCCAACTGGAAGCTCATCGTCGAGAACTTCATGGAGTGCTACCACTGCGCGACGATCCACCCGGAGCTGACCAGCGTGCTGCCGGAGTTCGCCGGCGGCTACGCCGCTCAGTACTACGTGGGGCACGGCGCGGCCTTCGCCGACCGTGCGGCGGGCTTCACCGTCGACGGCAGCGCCGGCTTCGCCCGCCTGCCCAGGGTCACAGACGAGCAGGACCGCAGGTACTTCGCGATCACCATCCGGCCGCAGGTGTTCATCAACCTGGTACCCGACCACGTGATCCTGCACCGCATGATCCCGCTCGCGCCAGACCGGACGACGGTAATCTGCGACTGGCTGTTCGATCCCGGCGTCGTGGCATCGGGCCAGGACGTCGCCCGGTCGGTCGAGCTGTTCGACCTTGTCAACCGGCAGGACTTCGACGCCTGCGAGCGCACCCAGCCGTCGATGACCTCCCGCGCCTACTCCCGGGGCGGCGTCCTGGTCCCCAGCGAGCACCACATCACCGAGTTCCATTCCTGGATCCGGGCCAAGCTCGGCGAGTTATCCCGCGAGCATCCCCCGCACCTCGCGGGCCGCGGCGACCAGGTTGCGCAGGGCTGGCTCGGTCTCGGCATAACCGCGGGTCTTCAGCCCGCAGTCGGGGTTGACCCACAGGCGGCTGGGCTCGACGACCTTCACCGCGAGGGACAGCGCCTCGGCCATCTCGGCGACGCTCGGTACCCGAGGAGAGTGGATGTCCCAGACACCCGGGCCGATGCCGCGCCCGAACCCGGCCGCGGTCAGGTCTTCGATGAACTCCATCCGGGAACGGGCCGCCTCGACGCTGGTTACGTCCGCGTCCAGAGCGTCGATGGCGCCGATGATCTCGCCGAACTCGCTGTAGCACATGTGCGTGTGGATCTGCGTGGCGTCGGCGGCCACGGACGTGGCGAGCCGGAACGCCCGCACGGCCCAGTCCAGGTACGCCTCGCGGTCGGCTCGCCGCAGCGGCAGCAGCTCGCGCAGGGCGGGCTCGTCGACCTGGATGATCCGGATCCCCGCCGCCTCGAGGTCGGCGATCTCGTCCCGCACGGCGAGCGCGACCTGCCGGGCGGTCTCGCTCAGCGGCTGGTCGGTCCGGACGAATGACCAGGCGAGCATCGTGACCGGCCCGGTGAGCATCCCCTTGACCGGCCGTGATGTCCGGGACTGCGCGTAGCGGGCCCAGCCGACGGTTATCGGCTCCGGCCGCGAGACGTCGCCGTGCAAGATAGGCGGCCGGACGTACCGGGTCCCGTACGACTGGACCCATCCGCTCGCCGTGGCCGCGAACCCATCCAGATGCTCCGCGAAGTACTGCACCATGTCGTTGCGTTCGGGCTCGCCGTGCACCAGCACGTCCAGTCCTATGCCTTCCTGGAGGCTGATGACGCGGTCGATCTCGGCGTGCATGACGGCCTCGTAGTCGCTGGCGGCCATGCGCCCGGCCCGCAGATATGCGCGTGCCTTGCGGATCGCGCCGGTCTGCGGAAACGACCCGATCGTGGTGGTGGGCAGCACCGGGAGGCCGTTGGCCTGCGCTGCCTCGCGGACCGCGTAGGCGTTGCGGGGCGGGCCGTCGCCGAGGGCGTCCAGCCTCGCCCTGACTTCCGCATCCACCGTCGGCTGGGGCACCTGCCCCGAGGCGAGCTGTGCCGAGATCGCGTCGCGGCCTTCGGTCAGCGCGCGGCCGAGCGTCACTACCTCGTCGGCCTTCTGCCGGGCGAAGGCGAGCCGGCCGGCCAGTTCCGGCGCCAGCGACGTCTCGGCGCGCAGGTCGAGCGGCACGTGCAGCAGCGAACAGGACGTGCTCACGCAGAGCCGCCCGGCCAGGCCGAGCAGCGACGCGCACATCGACAGCGCGCCGACCAGATCGGTGCGCCACACGTTCCGGCCGTCGACGACGCCGGCCACCAGGGTCTTGTCGCCGATCCCGCCGACGCGGGCCAGCGCTTCCCGGTTGCCGGGCCCGGCCACGAAGTCAAGGCCGATCGCCTCGACCGGGCTGTCCGCCAGCACCGCCAGGGCGTCGCCGATCTCCCCGAAGTAGGTACTGATCAGCAGGGCGGGCCGTGTGGCCAGCGAACCGAGCCGGTGGCAGGCCCGGCGCAGAGCCTCGAGCTCGTCCTCGCTCCGGTCGGCGGCCAGCACCGGCTCATCCAGCTGAACCCATCCGGCGCCAGCGGTGTGCAGGTCGACGAGCAGCCGCGTGTAGCAATCCAGCAGCGGCTCAAGCAGGCTTAGCGGCTCGAAGCCCGGCTGAGCAGGCTTGGACAGCAGCAGAAACGACACCGGTCCCAGCAGGACCGGCCGCGTCTCGATGCCGTACGACCGCGCCTCCACGTACTCCTGCAGCGGCTTGTCACCGGCAAGCCGAAGGTCTGTGCCAGATCCCAGTTCGGGGACCAGGTAGTGATAGTTCGTGTTGAACCACTTGGTCAGCTCCATTGGGGCGATTCCTTCGGCGCCGCGTGCCATCGCGAAGTAAGCGTCCAGGCCATCCAGGCCGGCGAATCGGTCCGGTACGGCGTTGACCATGGTGGCGGTATCCAGGACGTGGTCATACAGCGAGAACGTGTTCGACGGGATGCCGGTCAGCCCGGCGTCACGCAGGGCCTCCCAGGTCTCGCGGCGCAAGCCGGCGGCGGCTGCTTCCAGGTCGGCTGCGGTGCTGCGGCCTGCCCAGAATGCTTCGGTTGCCCTCTTGAGCTCCCGCTGCGCGCCGATCCGCGGGTATCCGTGCACGGTCGTTTCCATGGCTATCTCCCTCGCCAAGCCATCAGCCGCGGCTCACGGCAGGGAGGAGAGCGGCACCAGCGGCAGCCGCGTCCTGGACCCTCCCGAGAGGTCGCGGACCACCGCGCGCCGGTTGGCACGCGGGCGGAGGCAGGTCTTCGGACTCACGGGCGCGGCGCCTGTTACGGCGTCTCCTAATGGCCGTCGCTTCCCAGGCCAGCTGGCCCAGTGCGTGATGACGGCGGTCGTTCCCGTTCACCGCTGCGGGGCAGTCCCGGACTCACACCGGGTTCCCTCTTACGACGCCCACGGCCACCGGCCATGGGCGAACCATCCGCGGCAGCAGTCTAAACGGGACCGCCGACGCTCGGTACATTCATGCCATGACGCGTAGGGAGCTGCCAGCGTGGGCCGGAGCGCGACGACGGGCAGTGAATGCGTGATCCGGGCCCTCGGTACGTAGTCAGCGCCGGGCACGCCTTCGACGGGATGCGGTTCCTGGCCGGCGGCGCCCACGTTCTCGTGGACGGCGGGGTGATCGTCGCGGTTGAGCCACGGCAGAGCCCGAGCCCCGGCGGCTGGCCGGTGATCGACCATCCTGGCGGCACGGTCTTGCCCGGGCTGATCGACACCCACGTGCACTTGGTCGGTGGCGGTGAGCCCGATGCCCTGGCACTGGATGCCGGCCGGTCCGCCGCCGAGCGCGAGCAGGTGATCCGCCGTTCTCTGCGACAGCACCTAGAGCAGGGTGTCACGACGGTCCGGGACCTCGGGGACAACCGATGGGCCGTGCTGGACCGCGAGACGCAGGACGGCGAGCCCTCTGTCGTGGGGTCCGGTCCGCCGATCACCTCTCCCGGCGGGCACTGCGCCGCTATGGGCGGCGAAGCTACCGGCGCCGCCGCTCTGCGCACGCTCGTGGCCCAGCGGCACGAGCACGGCGCCCAGGCAGTGAAGATCGTGGTGAGCGGCGGGGCGATGACAGCCGGCTCGGACCTGCTCGAGCTGCAGTTCGGGCTGGCCGACGTCCGGCTCGTCGTCGAGGAGGCGCATCGCCGGGGGCTGGTGGTGACGGCACACGCCCACTCCGTGCCGTCGGTCGAGGTCTGCGTCGGCGCGGGCGTCGACGGGATCGAGCACTGCACCTGCCTGACCGGCCGCGGCATCCACACTCCCCCGGCGCTGGCAGACGCGCTAGCCGAGGCCGGCATCCAGGTGTGCCCGACTTTCGGTCGCGTGCCCGGGCTGCCGCCGTCTCCGCAGGCCATCGATGTGATGCGGCGCACCGGGATGACCCTGCAGGCCCGGTTCGAGCAGGTCGGCACGCTGTTCGCCGCCGGGGTACCGATCCTGGCCGGTTCTGACGCGGGCATTCACCCGGCCAAGCCGCACGGGGTGCTGGCGTACTCGGTTGCCGAACTGGTCCAGTCCGGGCTGCCGGTAGCCGACGCGCTTGCGGCCGCCACGTCGGCGGCCGCCGACGCGTGCGGCCTGGGCAGCAGCCGCGGCCGGCTCCGCCGAGGGATGGCCGCGGACCTGCTGGTGGTGGAGGGTGACGTGGCCGAGGACGTCGCGGCGTTGACCCGCGCTCAGCTGGTGGTCCTGCGCGGTCGGCCGGCACCGCTCAGCGGCGGGCTACCAGTACGGAGTTGACCACCTCGCCGAGCGGGTGCACGAGCACCTGTGGCACGCAGTCGGCCGCGTCTGCCACGTCGCCCGGGTCGACCACCGCATACAGCAGCGAGCGCAGACCGTGGGCGCTGCGCACCACCAGGTAGGCACCTGGCTCCAGGGCCTGACCGACCGCGCGCAGCATGGCCCGCTTCTGGTCACGAGTGCGCCCCACGAGGGCCGCCACGACGATTACGTCGCATCCAGCCAGGAGCCGCGCCATGTCCTCGGCAGACGTGGCATCGGCCTGGAACACGCGCAGGCCTGGGCCGGGGGCGAGGCTGCTGAGCAGCCGCCGGGCGAGATCTGCGGCGCGAGGCTCGTTGTCGACGACGTCGACGGCCACGCCCAGTTCCCGGTGCATCAACAAGGCGCTCAGCGGCAGCGGGCCGCCGCCGAGGAAACAGACACGGCCGCCGGGGCGGGAGACATGGCCCGCCCCGGCGAGCGCGTGCACCTCCAAACGGCTCAGCTGCTGATAGTTCTCCAGGTAGGTGAAACGGCCCAGTTCGGCCCAGGGATCTGGGGCCTGCAGTATCCGGTGAGCCCAGGCCTGTTCGAGCAGCGACTCGCCTTGCGAGCAGAGGCGCAGGAGGTCGGGCCGCAGCCTCCGGATCCGGATGTCGGCCAGGACGAGCGGTGCCGCCCGGCTGTCGGCATGAACACAGAGCCGCACGAGCTCCCCGAACAGCGTGTTCACGTCGGGGGCCGGAGCCAGGTTGCCGAGGCGGCTCAGCTGCTCGTGGAGCGAGACGATCCGGTCCCTGAGCCCACCGGCGGGGGTGGCCTCGACGTCCGGGAAGAACTCGGCAGTGCGCGGATCGGCGACGCTCATCAGCCGGCGCGGTCGAGCAGCGCCTCGGCGTCAATCTCGAAGTGAACGCAGTTGAACGGGTCCGGGCGGCTGTCGTGAACCTCACGGGTGGGCAAAGACCGCCAGAAGGCCTCCGCGCCGGGCACTCCTGCGTCGGTGTGCAGGTAGACGCGGCGGTAGCCGCCCGGCCCGGTGCTCCACGCGACGGCCCGAGCCACAAGGGCCCGGCCCAGACCGCGGCGCCGGCCCCGGGGAGAAACCCAGACCCGCACCAGCTGGCAGACATCCGGCTGGTTGTATCGCTCGACTAGCCAGCCCGGGTTCGGCGGGCTCGCCAGCTCACACGGCCGCACTCCCGCGGTCCCGAGCAACTCGTCCTTGTACCGCGCGACCAGCAAGGCCGAACCTGGCCGGCGCAGGTAGGCGTCGTCCAGGCTGTCGAGGTCACGGTGCCACTGCGGACGGTAGCCGCCCAGATCACTGTCCAGCACCTCCCGCATCACCCGCTCGGCCTCTGGCAGATCGGGCGGTTCGGCGAGCGTGACACTGAGCTCAGCCGTGCCGACAGTGGCCGCCTGTGGTGCCAACGTGACCTCCTCTAGGCGTGGCGTACGGCAGTTAGGCAGGTAAGCCTAACCACTAAATCGTGGGCCCGGCCGCGGAATGGGCAGCATGCTTCTAAGCCCATTAAGGCAGTCAGGCAAATGGCTTATTTTTGGTTATTCTCGCTCATTCGTTCTGTAATAGGGATGGCCGGTAGCTCGTCCGCCGGATTATTGCTCAGCGGCCGTTCTTTCCGCTCCACACCACGTCAGGGATCCC
>JASHOE010000305.1 GCA_030041275.1 Streptosporangiaceae bacterium | reverse complement strand
ATGGGGCCGTACTCGGCTTCGAGTTCATCGAGCATCGCCGAGCAGATCGTGCCTGGGCAGCGACACGCTGACGTTCTGCACCTTGCCATGCAAGCCCGGCTCTGGGGTTTCCAAGTCGTCAGCGCGGGTGGCTGGCAACAGCCTGACTAGCGAGATACTCCCAGCCGGGCTGCCAGCTGAAGTCGCGGCTGACCAGCTCGTCCAGCGGGGTGCCGAGCAGTGCGATCTCCAGTCCCCACCGGGTGGCGACGTGCCCGATGACGAGGACCCGCTGGCCGGACCAGCGTGGCAGCAGGTCAAGCAGGAACCGGCCGACCCGGTCGGTCGCCTGCCGCCAGCTTTCCCCGCCGGGATACGGCCGGTCGACGTAGCGGGCGCGGTCAGCGTGCACATCCGCCACCGGCATCCCGTTCATCGTCCCGTAGTCGCACTCGCGCAGCCGCCAGTCAAGCAGCACCGGGATGCCGATCCCTTCGAACGCGATCGCCGCCGTCTCCACCGCCCGCGCCAGGTCCGAGCAGAACACCGCCGCCAGACCGTCCGCAGCCCGGCGGCGGCCCAGCTCAGCGGCGAGATCGCGCCCTGCCGCCGACAGCGCGCCGGGCAGCCAGCCTGTGGCACGGCCCGCCTCGTTGTCCGCCGTGATCGAGTGCGTCTCGTAGACGATCTGGACGGGCACGGCGCCTCCCGCAGCGGCCGGGTTGCGGCGAGTGGCCGCCAGGCAACGCTACTGGCGTTCCGTCCCTGACGGGCTACCGGACGACAGCCGCAAGCTGATCAAGAGCCCAGTCCAGGTCGTCCTCGCTGATGACCAGCGGCGGTGCGAGCCTGATCGTCGAGCCGTGGGTGTCCTTGGCCAGCACGCGGCGCTCTGCCAGGCGTTCGCAGACCTTGCGGCCCGACAGGCGGGTGAAGTCGACTCCCGCCCACAGCCCGCGCCCGCGGACCTCCCGGACCTCACTCTCGGGCAGGTCGCAGAGGCGGTTGTGCAAGTGCGTGCCGAGCTTGGCGGACCGCTCCTGGTACTCGCCGGTAGCCAGCATGGCGATGACCTCGCGAGCGACGGCGCACGCCAGCGGGTTACCGCCGAAAGTGGAGCCGTGCTGGCCCGGTTGGAACACGCCGAGGATCTCAGCGGACGAGACCACAGCGGAGATCGGCACGATGCCGCCGCCGAGCGCCTTCCCCAGGATGTACATGTCGGGAACCACGTCGTCGTGCTCGCACGCGAACGTCGTGCCGGTACGACCGAGGCCGGACTGGATCTCGTCGGCGATGAAGAGGATGCCGTGTGCGGTGCAGAGCTCGCGCACGCCGACCAGGAAGCCTGGCGGCGGAACCAGCACGCCGGCTTCGCCCTGGATCGGCTCGGCCAGGACGGCGACGACGTTCTCGTCGAGGGCCTCGGCCAGCGCCGTCAGGTCGCCGAAGGGCACGATCCGGAAGCCAGGCGTATACGGGCCGAATCCGTCCCTCGCCTCCGGATCGGTGGAGAAGCTCACGATCGTCGTGGTCCGGCCGTGGAAGTTGCCGTCGAAGACGACGATCACGGCCTCGCCCTGGGGCACTCCCTTGACCTCGTAACCCCACTTCCGCGCCGTCTTGATCGCGGTTTCGACCGCCTCGGCGCCGGTGTTCATGGGTAGCACCATCTCCATGTCTGCCAGCGCAGCCAGCTCGGCGCAAAACGGCCCGAACTGGTCGTGCTCGAACGCGCGGCTGACCAGAGTGACCCGCTCCAGCTGGCGCTGCGCGGCCGCGACCAGCCTCGGGTGCCGATGCCCGAAGTTGATTGCCGAGTAGGCGGCCAGCATGTCGACGTAACGTGTGCCGTCGACGTCGGTGACCCAGGACCCCTCGGCTTCGGCGATGGCCACCGGCAGCGGGTGGTAGTTGTGGGCGCTGTGCGCCGCTGCCTGGGCGCGCAGCTGGGCCGCTCGCGGGCCTGCTGTGCCTGCCATCGCTCGCCTCCTGGGAGGTTGTCGTGGTTGTGTAAGCGGTGGGCGCGACTTAATACCGCAGCTCCAGGGTGCAGCACTTGGGTCCGCCGCCCGCCTTGAGCAGCTCGGACATGTCGACCCCGACCGGCATGAAGCCGGCCGCGGCCAGTTGCGCCGTGAGGCCCGTGGCCTGCTTCGGCAGCACGACGTGCTGGCCGTCGCTGATCGCGTTCAGGCCGAGCACCTCCGCGTCCTCATCCTTGGCTTCGATGAGCTCGGCGAAGTGCCCCGCCAGCGCGGCCCGGCTGGCGTCATCGAACGCCGCGGGGTAGTAGGCGGCGACGTCCTCGGACAGCACCGTGAGCGCGGTGTCGAGGTGGTAGAAGCGCGGATCGACCAGCCGCAGGCTGATGACCGGCAGGCCGAACAGGTCGGCCAGCACGGGAGCGATCGCCTCGTCGGTGCGGAAGCCGTAGCCGGCCAGCACGGCCCGGCCCGCGAACACGAGGTCGCCCTCCCCCTCGTTGATCACCGTTGACTCACGGACCTCGCCGCCACTGCGGCCGTAGCCGTGCTGTCGGAGCCAGCTGAGGTAGGCGGCCGCCTCGGGCTCGCGCTCGGCGTACCGAAACCGGGCGCCGAGCACGCTGCCACCGATGACGGTCGCGCCGTTGGCGGCGAAAACCATGTCAGGCAGGCCGGGCAGCGCCGGGATGGTGTGCACGGTGTGGCCGAGACCGGTGTACACGTCATGCAGTCGCTGCCACTGGTCCATGGCCAGGCCGGCATCGACCGGCTCGTCCGGGTGCATCCAGGGGTTGATGACGTATTCCACTGCGAAGTACTCGGGCGGGCACATCAGGTACGTGCGCGGTCCGGTGGCCGTTCGCGTGGTCTGCGTCATGAGGCGCTCCCGTTCGGCGGATGGGTGAACTATGCCTGCCGGATCAATCCGTGGAGATGGAGCCGTGCATACCCGTACGGACAGGATTATCTCGGGCGCGGCGCTAGCGTCCTGATGATCTCATACCTGCCCAGCGTAGGCGGCCCAGGTCACTGGCGGCACTCGCGCATCATGCGTGTGGGCGGCGATCTGTTGCGTTGACTGAGGTCGATACGGCGATGTGTTGCGCGCCGCTCTATCGCCGGTCAGGGCGTCGCCGGCGATACCGTCCAGGCCTGACCTTCTGGCGTGTCGACCACGCTGACGCCGAGCGCCGCGAGCTCGGTGCGCAGCCGGTCGGATGCACCGAAGTCCTGGTGCTCCCGCGCCGCGGCTCGCTCGGCGAGCTTCGCCTCGGCGCCTTCGGGTAGCGGGGGCGGCGCCGGGCGCGGTCTGCCGACCAGGCGGACCAGGTCGAGGCCGAGTATCCGGTCGGCGGCGGCGAACGTTTCGAACTTCGAGCCGGCCGGGATCTGTTCGTCTGCAGCCAGCTCGCGCAGCGCGCGCAGCGCGGCTGGGGTGTCCAGGTCGTCGTCCAGCGCCCCGGCGACCCTGGCCCAGTACTCCGCGCACATCGGCCGGCTGGGCTCATCCGCCCAGTCCGCTACCCGCTCACGCCAGCGGCGCAGGGTGGCGTCCGCTGCAGTCAGCGTGTCCCAGGTTAGGTTCAGCTGCTGCCGATACCGGTGCTCGAGGAAGGCCAGCCGGGCTGCGAGCGGATCGAGTCCGCGCTCGGCGAGGTCGGCCAGCAGCACCACGTTGCCGGTGGACTTGGCCATCTTCCGGCCCTCGAACAGCAGGTGCTCGCAGTGCACCCAGTGCCGCACCACCTCGCGGCCCGCGAGCGAGTCGGACTGGGCCCGCTCGTCCTCGTGATGGGGGAACCGCAGGTCGATGCCGCCGGTGTGGATGTCAATCACGTCGCCGAGGGAGGTCAGCGACAGGGCCGAGCACTCGATGTGCCAGCCGGGAAAGCCGGTGCCCCACGGCGTCGGCCACGTCAGCTCCCGGTCGGCGGGCGCGGCCTTCCAGAGCGCCCAGTCGGCGTGGAAGCGCTTGTCCGCGTCGACCCCGCCGTCCGACTGATGCGGTGTGCGTTCGGACCGGGGCCGCAGGGCCTCAAGCCGGTTGCCGGAGATCGCGCCATAGTCGGCGAAGGTGCGTACGTCGAAATAGACCGACCCGGTCGGAACCGGGTAGGCGTGCCCGCTATCGATCAGCCGGCGGACCATGTCGATCATCGTCTCGATCGACTCCGACGCGCGCGGCGCAAAATCGGGCGGCAGCAGATTGAGCTCGTCACAGCTGGCACGGAACTCATCTTCGTACCGCAGCGCGATCTGTCGCGCCGAGGTGCCCGTGGCCGCGGCCGCGGCCAGGACCTTGTCCTCGCCCTGCGGATCGCTCTCGTCGTCGTCGGCCAGGTGGCCTACGTCGGTGATGTTCTGGCAAGCGACGACCGACAGGCCATGCCGCTCAGCGTTGCGCCGGATGAGGTCGGGCAGCAGGTACGCGCGCAGGTTGCCGACGTGCGCAGGTCGGTACACCGTCGGCCCGCATGTGTACATGCGCAGCTGGCCGCGCCGAGCCGGCTGGATCTCGGTGACGGCGCGCAGCCGGGTGTCGTAGAGCCGGAACACGCGTGTCAGCCTACGGCCCAGTGCCGCGCGCGTCGCGGCGGCGCCGCATGTCCTCGATCCGTGCCGCGTGCTCGAGCAGGAGCTCGCTGCCGCGCTCGATGTAGTGCGTGATGAACCGTAGCTCGGCGTCGGTGTACTTGTCGTACTCCGACAGGCCTTCGGCCAGCGGTCCGTAGACCTCGGCCGCACCCTGCCGCGCCTTGTCGGTCAGCTCGACCTGGATGCGGCGGCGGTCGGTCTCGTCGCGCAGCCGGCGCACCCAGCCCGCTCGCTCGAGCCGGTCCAGCAGCGCCGTGACCGCTCCGCTGGTCAGCCCCGTCTGCCGAGCGATCTCGCCCGCGGTGAGCTGGCCCGCCCGCTCGAGCACATCCATGCAGCGCATCGCCGTGCGGTTGACGCCGAAGTACTCGGAAGCCTCGTCCTCGAATCGGTCGTAGGCGTTCTGGTGCAGCCGCGCCGCGAGCGCGGCCTGGCTGATGAGCGCCTGCCGGGTGCGGGGATCCGCGCTGCTCACCCGCTCACGTTAGCTGTCCGCGCCAGGGTTGACAGCAAGCCAACTCGCGACATATCTTGTTCACTATCTCTCGATTTTAAAGATTCTCAATTATCGAATGATAGCAGCGTTCAGCGGCTGCTCGCCGCCGGGCTGCACCGAGATGAGGGGAACGGGGTGACGTCGTGCTGACCGAACCTGCCATTCGCGCCGACCAGGTGGGTAAGCGCTTCGGCCGGACGCGCGTGCTTGACCGGCTCGAGCTCGAGGTCCCGACCGGGGTGATCTACGGTCTGCTCGGTCCTAACGGGGCGGGCAAGACGACGCTGGTGCGGATCTTGACCACGCTGCTCTCGCCCGACAGCGGCCGGGCCTTCGTGCTCGGCCGGGACGTCGTCGCTCAGCCCCAGCGTGTCCGCGAGGTCATCGGCTTGACCGGGCAGTACGCCGCCGTCGATGACCTCATCTCCGCGCGGGAGAACCTGTATCTGATCGGCAGACTGCTGAGCCTGCGGCCGCGAGCGGCCAGGGTTCGCGCCGCCGAGCTGCTGGACGCGTTCGGCCTGTCCGAGGTCGCCGGGACAAGGGTGCGGGATTACTCAGGCGGCATGCGCCGTCGGCTCGACCTGGCGGCCAGCCTCGTTGGCCGGCCAGCGGTGTTGTTCCTGGACGAGCCGACGACGGGGCTCGACCTGGCAAGCCGGAACCAGCTCTGGGACATGATCAGGGGCCTCGCCGCCGATGGCACCACGGTGCTGCTCACGACGCAGTATCTGGAGGAGGCGGATCGGCTGGCTGGCCGCGTCATGGTGATCGATCACGGCCGAACCGTGGCGGAGGGCACGCCGGCCGAGTTGAAGGGGCTGGCTGGCGGCCAGGTACTCGAGGTGCGGCCGCTGGACCCCGGCGACGTCGGCGGCGCGACGGCCGTGCTGGCAGGCCTGGCTGGTGCCGGTCGGCCGGTAGTGGCTGAGGACCTGCTGACTGTGCGGGTGCCAGACGACGAACGGGTGGCGGCCGCCGCCCGGAACCTGGATGTGGCCGGGATACCGGTACGGCACTTCGTGGTACGGCTGCCGAGCCTCGACGAAGCGTTCCTGGCGATTACCGGCCAGCACGCCGAGGCTGCCCCCGCCCTGCCGAGCGGAGCGATGCAGGTAGGCGCCACGACGAAGGAAGGCGCGAGCCGATGATGGTCTTTGCGCAGACCGGGGTGATGGCCCGGCGCAACTTGCTGCACGTGCTGTCCGATCCTGAGCAGCTGATCGGCATCACCATTCAGCCCCTGATGTTCCTGCTGCTGTTCGTCTATGTGTTCGGCGGTGCGATCTCCGGCTCGACCACCGGCTACCTGGAGTACGTACTGCCGGGCCTGCTGGTGCAGGGCATCGGGTTCGGCACAACCCAGACCGCGATCGGCCTGAACGCGGACTTTCAGCGCGGACTCATCGACCGCTTCAGATCGCTGCCGATGGCCCGCTCGGCCGTGGTGGCTGGTCGGGTCACCGCGGACATCGGCCGGACGGCGTGGATGTGCCTGATCACGGTCGCGGTGGCGGCCGCGCTGGGGTTCCGGTTCCACGGCGGAGTCGCGGGTGCGATCGGAGCGTTGGCGCTCGTGCTGGCGCTGGGCGTCGCCATGTGCTGGCTGATGGCCTTCCTCGGGGTGTCACTGCGCAGCGCGGAGGCAGTGCAGACGGCGGGTTTCATGCTGATCTTGCCCCTGACGTTCGCCAGCTCGGTGCTGGTCCCCGCCGCGAGCATGCCCGGCTGGCTGCAGGCATTCGTCAAGGTCAACCCGATCTCGATCTTCGCGACCGCCATGCGCGGGCTGCTGCTCGGCGGCCCGGTGGCAACGCCGGTCCTGCAGTCTGCGGCCTGGATCGTCGTGCTGAGCGTGGTGTTCGGCACACTGACCGTCAGCCGGTACCGCCGCCGTGCCTAGCCACGTGAGAATGGTGCCATGGCGGAGAAGAAGCCGGTAGACGTGCTCGAGGCGCTGTCGCGCGATGCCCGGCTTCGGGTCTTCCTGCGGGCCGGGAGGATCGACGCGATGCCCGCTAAGCACTCGCGGCGGCGGCTGCTCCTGGCCGAGGTGGCACAGGCGTTCGAGCCGGGCGTGCGGTATCCCGAGCGTCAGGTGAACGACGTTCTCAGCGCGATGTATCCGGACTACGCAGCGCTGCGCCGCTACCTGGTGGATGAGGACTTTCTCAGCCGGGCCGGCGGCGAGTACTGGCGCACCGGCGGCCCGGCCTGAGTAGGTGGCCAGCCCGAGCTGCTAGCGGCCTGAGCTGCTAGCCGGGCGGAGTTCCTAGCCGGCCGTCACCCGCCGCTGATGGCGGTCGGGCCGTTTCCGTATGGCACCGCCGCAACGACGCCGACCTGGCTCGCCGGCGCGGACAGCACGGTCTGCGTCGCGCCGGTCGAGGGGTCCAACCAGAGCAGGGAGGAGCTGCTGGGGCAGCCCGACTGGGCGAGCAGCAGCAGCCGGCCACCCGAAACTGACACCACGGACGTGTGGTTGTTGGTGGTGCCGCCCACGCTGACCGGCTGCAGCGAGCCTCCGCTGATCGTGGCCAGCGCCAGCCCGCCCGGTCCGCTCGGCGAGCCGGGGCATTGCCGGGCGTTCGTCTGATTCACGAAGACCCCATTTGGACCCTGCCACGCGCCGATGATGAAGCCCGAGCCTGAGGGCGAACCGGAAGCGCTGGTCAGCGCCGTCGGAGTGGTCCCGTCATCCGGCACCAGCCAGAGCCGGCTGACACCCGCGGGTTGGCCGGTAACCCCACAGCTCGCCAGCACTGTGCCGCTGTTCCACCAGGTGAGCGGGGCGCACGATGGCGGCGAGCCGCTGTCGGGCACGTCCAGCCTGCGGATGACGGGTCCCCCGGCATTGCTGAGGAATTGCATCTGGTCACCGTGGACGCCCCACACCGCGTAGAGCCCATCCGGGGAACTGAGCGCCCCGCACTCGGTACCGCAATCCTGCCAGTCGGGGGTGACCCCTGGCTTGACCGGCAGCGACCCGATGGTTGCCTGGAAAGCCCCCTGCAGATTGAAGCGGTCGAGCTGGAACGCGGTTGCAGTCTGGCTGACGGCGAGGATGTTGAGGCCATCCGGGCGTGTGAAGCCGACGGCGGTGACGCCCGGTGGCAACGGCAGGGGGGACAGGTCACCGGTCGTCAGAGACAGCAGGTCGTACGTGAGACTGGTGCCGGGCGAACTGGTCTGCTGGGCGAACAGCGCGGTCTGGGCATTTCCTGACCACGCGAGTAGCACCGGTGCGGAGCCAGTTGACGTCTGGACCTGGTATCTGCCGCCTTCCGGGTCCACCACGTAGGTCGTGACGTTCCCCCCGGTCCCGTTAAGCCCGGTGCCCGCCTGGGCGCTGGACACCTCGGCGAGCGTCCAGCCGGACCCGACGAGGGACCACGGGATGGCGCTGCGGGTACCGGTCTTGCCCGCCCCGAGCATCCGCACTGCCGGCTTGCCGTGCGTCGCGCCGTGGCTGGCAGTACGTCCGGACGGGTGCTGGCCAGAGATCAGGTACGCAACACCGGCGGCGGCCAGGACGACGACGGCGACCAATGCGATCAGCACGACCGAACGGCGGCGGCGGCCGCCCACCGTGACCCTGGTCTGCCGACCTGGCCGCCATGGCGTGGTGGGCTCGGCTGGCTGCCCGGAAAGTGCCGGCTGGTTGCCGGCGAGCTGTGCGGTCGCCATGCCGTGACCCGAGCCTCCAGCAGGGCCACCGAACACACCAGAGATTCCCTGCGCCGGGTTGCCCGCGTTCGCGCCGTCGGCTGGGCCTGGGGGCTCCGACGCAGGCGTGAACCAGCCATTGGCCTGGCCGCCGTCGGCACGGGCAGCGGCGGGCGGGGCCAGCGTGGTGTCGCCGGTGCCGCTCGATTCGGCCGGGGTCATGGCCGGGCGGAACATCCCTGGCATGCTCAGCGGGTCGTGCCCCGCGCGCTCCACCTGCCGATCGCGGACCGGCATGGCCGCCTCCGGCCGTCTGCGCTGGTAGGCCTCCTTGGCGATGGCCAGCACCCAGCCCTCGGTGTCCGGGTAACCGGCTATCTCATACCACTGCTGATAGGCCCTCGCGTATGCCTCGCGGATCGCGTGATCGGCTGCGCCGTCGTCGCCGGCCAGCGCATGCATCTGATTGGTGACGTTCCATACCGTCCGCGCGTAGAAGGCGTCGAAGGTCTCGGAGTCGGGCATCCGCCGCCGCACCTCCCACCGCAATCCACCGGTCGGCTGCTGCACCACCCCGGCATCCCGGCGGCAGCTTGCAGTCAGTATGCCCGCATCGTTCCGTAGCCGTCGAATTTTGCCGCTATAGGGTCAAGCAGCCGCAGCGAGGCGAGCGAGTCGGCCGACCGCGGCGTCGATGCGCTCGTCGGTAGCGGTCAGCGCGACCCTGATGTGCCGGGCCCCGCGGGGCCCGTAGAACTCTCCGGGTGCCACCAGGATGCCCGACTCAGCGAGCCGCTGTACCGAGGACCAGCAGTCCAGGCCGGGATGCGTAGCCCACAGGTAGAGGCCCGCAGCGGACTGTTCGACCGCCCAGCCCGCCAACTCGAGCGCTGGCCATAGCTTGGCCCGGCGCGCCTCGTACCGCGTGCGCTGCTGCTCAGCGTGCGAGTCATCAGTCAGCGCTGCCACCATTGCCGCCTGGACCGGCCCGGGCACCATCATCCCGGCGTGCTTGCGGATCTCCAGCAGCTTGGCGATCAGGCTAGGGTCACCGGTGACAAAGCCGGCCCGGTAACCGGCCATGTTCGAGCGCTTGGACAGCGAGTGCACGGCGAGCAGGCCGGTGTGCGAGCCCGCACACGCGTCGGGATGCAGCACAGATATCGGCTGGCTGTCCCCCCAACCGAGCTCGATGTAGCACTCGTCGGAGGCGACGATCGTGCCCCGGTCGCGCGCCCAGCCGACGACCTTGCGCAAGTGCTCAGGTGGCAGTACCTGGCCGGTAGGGTTCGACGGCGTGTTCAGCCACAGCAGCGCCACCCGGCCGGGTCCGGCTGCGACGAGACTGTCGGCGGCCAGTGGCGAGGCCCCGGCCAGGCGAGCGCCTGCGTCATAGGTCGGGTACGCGAGCTCAGGGTGCACGACGACGTCACCCGGACCGCAGCCGAGGAGCGTTGGCAGCCAGGCGATGAACTCCTTGGTGCCGATCACCGGCAGCACCGCGGCCGGCTCAACGCGGACGTTGTGCCGCCTGGCCAGCCAGCCCGCCGCCGCCTCCCGGAGGGCTGCGGTGCCTGCGGTGGCGGGGTAGCCCGGCGAGTTTCCGGCGGCGCTGAGCGCCACCTGGACAACGTCAGGCACCGGGTCGACGGGCGTCCCGACCGACAGGTCGACGATCCCGTCCGGATGCGCGCCGGCCAGCTCAGCGGCCGCCGCCAGCGAGTCCCACGGGTACGCAGGCAGCCCGGTCGTCACCGCCGCCGGGCCCGGCTAGTGCTCTGTCTCCTGCGGCGGCAGGGCCGCAACCAGCGGATGGTCAGAGTTGATCTTGCCAGTCTTGGAGGCGCCGCCGGGCGATCCGAGGTCGGCGAAGAACTCGACGTTCGCCTTGTAGTAGTCCTTCCACTGGTCCGGCACGTCGTCCTCGTAGAAGATGGCCTCGACCGGGCACACCGGCTCGCACGCGCCGCAGTCAACGCACTCGTCCGGGTGGATATAGAGCATCCGCTCGCCCTCGTAGATGCAGTCGACCGGGCACTCTTCGATGCATGCCTTGTCGATCACATCGACGCAAGGCTGCGTGATGATGTAGGTCACTTCCGCGCTCTCCTATTCATTCCGAGCCCGGCGCACTCAGCGGTGCGGCTGACCCGAGTATCACGGCTTGCCACCAGTATCGCGCTCCCAGACAGGCCGTATCGCGTAGCCGTGGGCTATCCCCGGCCGACCCTCCGGGAACCGCAGGTTATCAGCCGAACTCGACGATGGCCGTGTCACCTGCCAGCTGGGCGGGCTTGGCCTGCCAGTGACTGGCTCCGGTAAAGCCGAGCCATTGGTAGCCCTGGAACTGCACGCTGCTGATGCCGTACTCGCTGGCGTGCGAAACCAGCCAGGCCGCCACGGCCCAGCCCTCGGCAGGGGCGCCGACGGGGACGCCCATGGTCCCGCCCCCGCCGTCCGGGCGGGCAACCAGACCGAACGCCGCCGTCATGGCCCGGTCGGCCGTACCGAAGCTGGCGTGGCTCTGCGGGTCGGCGTAGCTGCACCAGACCGCGTGCGCGTCTTCGCCAGTGAAGGCCCCGGCTAGCGCCGTACCCACGTCCGCGTACTGGGCGTAGGCGGACCCATCCGCGCTGTGCTGCACGTCCTGCGCGGCCACGTCAATCGGCAGGCCCAGGTAGCCGGGCACCATCGTGAGGGCGTCGAAGAATCGCTCGGTGGCGTACACCGGATCCTCGATCTGGCGAGCGCTGCCCCAGCCCTCCGACGGCCGCTGCTGGAACACGCCAACCGAGTCGAGGTCTCCGTAGTGCAGGTTCTGCAGCTTGGATTCCTGTAGCGCCGTCGCGTACGCGATCGCGACTGCCCTCGCGGGCAGTCCCCGTCGAGTCGCTACCCCGGCTATGGTGGCCGCGATGCCTGCTTGACCCGGTGTGAGCTGGTATTGCTGGCCGCCCGGGCCCGCCGAGCATCCGGTCGGCCGTGGTGCGGCGGTCGGGCGCAGCAGCAGGTAGACCGCGCCGCACAGCAGGATCACGACAGCAGCCGCCGCAAGCCGAGACCGGTGCTGTTTGCGTCGCGGCACGCTCAGACGTTACGCCATCCGGGCTGTCGGCTGTCCGCGCTACTAGGCTCCTGGGTCATGTCAGCTGCTAGGTCGAAGGTCGAGTCGCCGCTGCCAGCCGTGATCGATGAGCTCTGGGACCGCCGGGCCGACCTAGGGCCTCGCGACATTAGGGCGCAGGACGTCGTCGTCGCCGCTGTGGACCGCATCGACACCGGCGAATGCCGGGTGGCCTGGCCGGACGCCGGGACCGATACCGTCGTGGTCGATGAGCGGGCCAAGCGCGCGATCCTGCTGGCTTTCCGGCTGCTGCCCATGGTGCAGTCCCAGGTCGGTGACTTTCGTTATCACGACCGGGTACCGCTGACGGCGCGGCTCGATGGCGTCCGGGCGGTGGCCGGCTCGATTGTCCGGTGGGGCGCATACGTCGCACCGGGCGCCGTACTCATGCCTTCGTTCGTCAACATCGGCGCCCACGTGGGCACCGGCACCATGGTGGATACCTGGGCGACGGTGGGCTCGTGCGCCCAGATTGGCAGGAACGTTCACCTGGCGGGCGGCGTCGGCATCGGCGGCGTGCTCGAGCCACCGAACGCGGTGCCTGTCGTCATCGAGGACCAGGCCTTCATCGGCTCACGCTGCATGGTCGTCGATGGCGCACGGGTACGGACGGGCGCGGTCCTCGGCGCCGGCACGACCCTGACCAAGAGCACGCACGTGATCGACGTGGAGACGGGGGCCGAGCTGTCGCGCGGCGAGGTTCCGGCCTGGTCGGTGTGCGTGAGCGGCACGCGCTTGCGAGCGTTCCCCGGCGGCGAGTTCGGCATGCCGTGCGTGCTTGTGCTGAGGCGCCTAGAGCCGGGCAGCCCGCACGACAGCGCCGCTCTCAACGACATACTCCGCGATCACGGTGTGTCGGCGTAGCCGTCGGTCGATAGCACCGGAAGATTCACCCGGCCGGCGAGGTGTCTTGGCTGGCCAGGTGGCGACTGCGGCTACGTTTGGGCCATGAGCTCCGATTCTCAGCGCAGGGTGCGGCGACAGGGTCCGGTGACGCTGCGTGGCAAGCACATACCGCGAACTACGACCGATCAGCGCCTCCTCGACTGGCGGGGCCCCAGCGACTGGGTCCACACCGATCCCTGGCGGGTGCTGCGGATTCAGGCCGAGTTCGTGGAGGGATTCGGGCTCCTGGCTGAGCTCGGCACAGCGGTATCGGTGTTCGGGTCGGCCCGCACGGTGCCTGGCAGCGGCGAGTACGAACTTGCCGAGCAGATCGGGTTCAGCCTGGCGCAGGCAGGCTACGCGGTCATTACCGGAGGCGGCCCTGGTGTCATGGAGGCGGCCAACAAGGGCTGCGCCAGCGCGGGCGGAGTCTCGGTGGGCCTCGGCATCGAGCTGCCCCTGGAACAGGCCATGAATGAGTATGTCGAGATCGGCCTGCAATTCAGGTACTTCTTCGTGCGCAAGACCGTGTTCGTCAAGTACTCGCAGGCGTTCGTCGTCTTGCCGGGTGGCTTCGGCACGCTAGACGAGCTCTTTGAGGCTGTCACGCTGGTCCAGACCGGCAAGATCACCCGCTTTCCCATCGTGCTGGTCGGCAGCGATTACTGGAAGGGGCTGACCGCCTGGCTCAGCGAGACGGTGCTGCCAGCCGGGAAGATCTCGCAACACGACCCCGACCTCCTGCAGATCTGTGACGACCCGGCCGAGGTCGTGCGGATCATCACCGCGGCGCACAGCCTGGCCGCGGCGGAGCAGAGCTATACCGACATGACCTGACGCAAGCGGCGGGTCGGCGCGATGCGTTAGCATGCGGCCGGCCGTGGCACCATTGCAGCGTGGCCATCGTGATCGTGCTCGCCGCCCTGGCGATCCTGGGCGGCGTCGTCGTCGTCGCGATGGGCCGCGGCGGTGAGCTGGCCAGAGAACGGCCGGCCGATCCGGCCCTGACCGACTTTCGGACCTGGTCGGATGTGGCGTCATACCGTCCGCCGCCTGCGTTGCTTGGCTACCACGCCGGCGCGACCGAGTACGCGCTGGCCGAGGTGGCCCGCGCGATCGCTGAGCGCGATGCCGAGATCGACCTGCTACGGCGCCGGCTGGCTGCGGTGCAGCTGGCCTCTGGCGCGCAGTGGCAGACCTCAGGGGCGGTCGAGCAGGGACCGGCGGAGTAATGGCCAGCCAGCCCGATACGGGACTACCCGCACCAGGGCCAGACGGTCTGCTGCGCTGCCCGTGGAGCCTGACCGCGCCCGAGTACCTCCCCTACCACGACGAGGAGTGGGGCAAGCCGGTCAGGACCGACACCGGCGTGTTCGAACACCTCTGCCTGGAAGCATTTCAGTCGGGCCTTTCCTGGCTGACGATCCTGCGCAAACGAGAGAACTTCCGGCGCGCGTTCGCCAATTTCGATATTGAGACGGTGGCTCATTTCGGGCCGGATGACCTCAGTCGGCTGCTGGCCGACACCGGGATAGTCAGGAACCGCGCGAAGATCGAAGCGGTGGTGGCGAATGCGCGCGCCGCGCTCGGACTCGCCGACGGGATAGCCGCGCAGGTGTGGAAGTACTCAGACACCGCGGCGTCGGCGCCGGCCAGCCTTGCCGACGTGCCGTCCTCGACACCCTCGTCCAAGGCGCTCGCTAAGGACCTGCGCGGGCAAGGATTCCGGTTCACCGGACCGGTGACGGCCTACGCGCTGATGCAAGCCTGCGGCATCGTCAACGATCATCTGGCTGACTGCGTCAGCCGCTGAGCCGACGCACGGAGTCCGCTGCCATTTCGCGCGACATTAACCGAATCCCATTGCGAAACTTCGCACAAGCCCCATAATCTGGCCACAGGTACGCCTACTCGGGAGGGCGGAGGATGCGGCCGCCATCGCCTGCCGACAGCGGCGGGAGGCTGCTGGGCAGCCCGGTCGTTGCGGGCTCTGCCCGCGGCGAGCAGGCCGCGAGCAGCAAGTCCGGCGGCCACGCCGTTCCCGCAGGTGTGCTGACGGCGCCCGTGGCCGAGGCCCTCGCGATCCTGCCCGATGAGCCGACCAGGCTCGTGGGCGACGGTCTGAGCAATGGCGGCTGCTTCGCGCGCCCTCTCCCCATCGACACCACGTGTGCGGCAGCCGCGCGGCGTTACTTCCGGGAGGCAGTGTCGAGCCTGGCGCTTCCGTCCGGCCTCGTCCACGATGGCGTGACCATGGCGAGCGAGCTGGCTGCTAACACGCTGCACGCGCAGCGCAACGCGGCTCGCGGCGGGGTCCGGCATCGAGTCGCGGCGGGCATCCCGGAGATCTGGCTGTACCTACGGGGCACCGGCCGGACGCGCGAGCTGGTGTGCAAGGTCTTCGACACCGAGCGGGGCTGGAACGCGGGCAGCGCGCCGGGCATGGCCAAGGCGCCCGTTGACTCAGTTAGCGGCCGCGGGCTGCAGGTCGTGGCCGGTCTGTCCGCCGGCCAGTGGGGCTGTCACCTCACCCGATCCCGGCTCGGCAACTGGCGAGTGCCGGGCAAGGCGGTCTGGTTCGCGCTGCGGATACCCCCGGCGGCCCTGGCTGACCACCTCGGTCGGCTGCGATATAGCCCCGAGGTGCTCACCGACGAGCTGGAGGCCATGCTGGCGGACCGTGGACTGGCGGGCGGCATCGTGCGGGCCGACTCCGATGACCTTTCTGTGCTGTCGCTGAGCCGGCACCTCACGGTCTGGCGGCACGGCGAGCGGGTGTCATGGCGCGCCGCGTCCGGGTCGTATCAGCAGCGAGAGCTCGGTGACCTCGTCGACGTCGCGGAGCACATCGTCTGCGCGCACGAGGAGGCCGCCAGCCCCGAGCCGACTCAGCGGCCCTGGTAACTCGGAGTCTGCCGGTCGAGGAAAGCCTGCGTCGCTGACCGGTGGTCGGCTGTCTCGCCGAGCCTCGTCTGCAGTTCCGCCTCCATCTCCAGCGCCTCGCCGAGCCCGTGGCTAGCCGCGTAGTTCAGGCCCTCCTTGATCGCCGCATAGGCCAGCGTCGGACCGGTGGCAAGCCTTCCGGCGAACTCGGCCGCCACAGCGGCGAGCTCCTCGTCGGGCACCACGGAGGTGACCAGGCCGAGGGAGAGTGCAGTCGGCGCGTCGACAGGCTCGGCGAGCATGAGCAACTCGGCGGCCTTGGCGGGTCCCACCAGCCGCTGCAGTGTCCAGGAAGTGCCGGAGTCAGCGCCCAGCCCGACCCTGGCGAAAGCGAGCAGCACGGTAGCCCGCTGCGCAGCGATCCGGAAGTCGCTGGCAAACGCCAGCCCAGCACCCGCCCCGGCAGCCACTCCAGGCAAGGCTGCCACGACGGGCTTCGGCATGCCCGTGATGGCCTCGATGATCGGGTTGTAGTGCCGTCGTACGGTGTCCAGCGCCGCTGCAGCGCCACCAGCGAGCAGATCCGCGTGCTCGCGTAGGTCCTGGCCGGAGCAGAACGCACCGCCGGCCCCGGTGAGCACCACGGCTCGGATGTCGGCCGCCGCGGCCGCTGTCCGCACCGCCGACAGGAGCGCGACCTTGGCCTCGGCGGTCAGCGCGTTTCGGGCCGCCGGCCGGTTGATCGTGATGGTGGCTACGGCCCCGTCGACCTCGTACAGGACGGTCTCTGACATGACACGGCCCTCTTTCCCGTCGGCGGCGGCCGCTGGATGGCTTGCGGCAAGAATCTGATTTGGCCCGGTATCGTCGTGAAACGGCTGCGAACGCTGATCGTTACCATACGGAGCCTGAACACTGGATAATAGAGGGACTGATCGAGATGTATGTGGCTGGCCGGAGTACCGCCAGGCGCTGCGCCGCCGGGCTCCGCGCTGGGCAGTCGTGGTTTGGTGCGGCCCTAGGGTAGGGAAGGGGAGCAGGATGGCGGCGATGAAGCCGCGGACGGGTGACGGTCCGCTTGAGGTCACCAAGGAGGGCCGTGGCATCGTGATGCGGGTGCCGCTCGAGGGCGGAGGCCGCCTCGTGGTCGAACTGACGCCGGACGAGGCGCGTAATCTTGGCGACGCCCTGAAGTCGGTCGCTTAGGTCGCCTGTTTGGCCGCGGCCAGCAGCCCGTTGGCGACCGGCAGCAGCAGGGGGATGAGCCGCTCGTCCTTGCGTACCTGCTCGCGCAATTCTGCTGCCGCCGTCATCTCCGCGTCCGTCGGCAGCCGCTCCGTGGCGGAACTGCCGGGCAGCACCCCATTGAAGACCACGATCCCGCCGGGCCGCAGCAGTCGCATCGCGGCTGTCAGGTACTCGCCGTTCTCCAACCGGTCGGCATCGCAAAAGACCAGGTCGTAGGCGCCGTCGGCGAGCCGAGGCAGCACATCGAGCGCCAGCCCGCCGATCAGCCGGTACCGGCTCGCGGCGAAACCAGCCACGAGGTATGCGGCCCTGGCGAGCCGCTGATGCTCGGGTTCGACGTCCACGGTCGTGAGGACCGCGCCTGGCCGCATCCCGCGGAGGAGCCAGATGCCGGACGCTCCGCAGCCGGTGCCGATCTCGACCACGGAGCGCGCGCCGATGGCGGCCGCCACGAACCGCACAACAGCACCGGTGAGCGGTGTTACGGGTGTCGCCCCGCCCACCTCGGCCGCGTGTCGCCGGGCGCCGATCAGCGCTTCGTCCTCGGGCAGGAAGTCATCCAGCCCTATGTCTGCCCAGGTCACGGGCATATGTGGAACGTCGCGTGTACGCGCCTCCTCATGGACCGGAACGCTAGCAGGACCGCGACCCGCTCTCCAGCCGCAACGCGGTGCGCTGGTGAGGCTCAGTTTTTCGAACTAGGGCATCCGCCAGCTTCGCCGGTATTTTCATGTCTGGGCCCGCTCAGCAGCCGCCGGGGAACCGACCGGGGCAGGAATCCGTTGAGTGCTGTGCATGAGATAGTGGTGAGTGGGGCGTACTACGCGTCCCCGGCCGGATCGGTCACCCGGAACAAGGACGATCTGCGAGAGGTTCTCGATAGTCGGGGCGGTGAGGACACGAGCGTTACTGGGGGACGCGGTGCTCACAGGAGATGCAGTGGGTGAGGTAGGACCGGCGACAGCCATCGAGACAACCGACTGGGCGCCGCCGAGCTGGGAGGATGTCGTGCGGGAGCACTCTGCCCGCGTTTACCGGCTTGCCTACCGGCTGACCGGCAACAGCCACGATGCCGAGGACCTGACCCAGGAAGTGTTTGTCCGCGTGTTCCGCTCGCTGGACAGCTATATCCCTGGCACCTTTGAGGGCTGGCTGCACCGCATCACGACCAACCTGTTTCTCGACATGGCACGCAGGCGGCAGCGTATCCGGTTCGAGGGTCTCGCAGACGAGACCGAGGCCAGGCTTGGTGGTTCCGAGCCCACTCCAGCCCAGGCCTTCGACGATCGCCACCTGGATGGTGACATTCACGCCGCGCTGATGGCCCTGGCCCCGGAGTACCGCGCTGCGGTGATTCTCTGCGATATCGAGGGCCTGTCGTATGAAGAGATCGCCGACACGCTGGACGTGAAGCTCGGCACCGTGCGTAGCCGCATTCACCGCGGGCGGGCCCAGCTGCGACAGGCGCTCGAGCACCGTCGGCCGAAGCTGCGCCCGGCCCCTCAAGGCGCCGCGGTGCCGCAGCCACGGCGGGTCATCGAGGTGCCCGTGCCGCAAGGAGGCCAGCCGTGACCCATCCCGGCCAGCGCCTGTCTGCGCTGATCGACGGGGAGCTGGAGGACAGCGAGCGCCAACGCGTGCTCTTGCACGTGACTAAGTGCTACGCGTGCCGCCAGGAGCTGGCGGCGTTGAGCGCGGTGAAACGCAGGACGAGCGCACTCCGCGACGCAGCGGCTCATGCTGACCTGGTGAGTGCGCTGGCGGGCGTACCCGACAGGGTCAGAGCCGAGCGGGACCCGGCCGACGAACCGACGGCGTCGCCCTGGCCAGCTCGCGGCGGTGAGTCGCCGTGGCCAGCTCGCGGGGGTGAGCAGTCCGCCCGCGGCCAGGCCAGCGGACCCGAGCAGCGTTTCGGGCGCTACTTCATTGCCGGGTCGCTGGTGGTCTTCCTCGCCGGGCTCGGCACCGCCGCCTTCATCGCCGGCGGCGAGCCGCAGCCGCAGGCCCCTAGCCTGCCGGTCACTCCCTCGGTCGACGTGATGGTCTTCGGCCACGGGCCGGCCAGTGATCTCAGCAACGTACCGCTGCCGACCGCGCAGCCCTCGAACCGCCAGCCTCGGCATGGGCTTTCTGTGCATGCCGCCCGTACCGGAACGTAGCGGGCAGGTCCCGGCTTCTGCTTACCTGCAGGCCTAGGCTGCCTCGGCCGCGGGCAGGATGCAGCGAGCAGGCCGCGTCACGGCCGAGGGTGCGGCGTCCGGGGGAGGCAGGTTGTGGCTGGCCCAGGCTTTACCGCTGTCTCGCTGAGCACCACACCACACCCGTCGGGCGATCGATGGCCGCACGGCTGGCGGCTCGCGGCAGCGGTCAGTGCACTGGCGCTCGTGTGCACCGTGGCCGGAGGCGTTGTCGGCGGGTATGTGGCCACCCGGATTACCCCGAGTCCGCTCGACCGGACCTACAGCCTCGGCCCGTTGCCCGCCGCTCCGGCCAGCCAGACGGACAACTCGCTTGCCAC
Organism: Streptosporangiaceae bacterium; assembly: GCA_030041275.1. Lineage (GTDB taxonomy): Bacteria > Actinomycetota > Actinomycetes > Streptosporangiales > Streptosporangiaceae > JAJYUU01. Next base: position 10,344 of record JASHOE010000305.1, on the reverse strand, counting down.
GGTCGCCGCGAGGGATGCCCCTGGGGTCGTGATGATCAAGGTGGGCGGCGACCAGGGCACCGGATCCGGCTTCGTCATCAACGGCGGTTACATCGTCACCAACAACCACGTTGTGACGCTGGACGGCGAGGCCCAGGGTGCCTCGCTGCAGATCGACCTCAGCAACGGGGACACCGTCCCCGGCCAGCTCGTCGGCAGCGACCCGTACTCCGACATCGCCGTTATCCGGGCGGCGGGCTTGTCCGGTCTGCCTGCCCTGCCGCTCGGGAACTCGGCGAATGTGGCGGTCGGCGACCCAGTGCTCGCCATCGGCTCGCCGCTGGGTCTCGCCGACACGGTGACCAGCGGAATCGTCAGTGCCGTGCAGCGTCCGGTCCAGCCGGGCGCCGCGGGCAGCGCAACGCCGGAAGCTTATTTCGACGCCATCCAGACCGACGCCGCGATCAACCCCGGTAGCTCAGGCGGGCCACTCGTCAACGCGAGCGGCCAGGTGATCGGCGTGAATGCTGCGCTCGACACACTCGGCGGGGATCCGCTCACCGGAACCGAGGGGGGCAGCATCGGTCTCGGCTTCGCGATCCCGGCGAACCAGGCCCGTCGAGTCATCGTGCAGCTGATCCGCTCCGGCTACGCCACGCACGCGGTCATCGGCGCGGATCTGAATGGCGGCTATTCCGGTACCGGAGCTCAAATCGCTACGTCGGGCCAGGATGGCCAGCCGTCGGTGGCTCCTGGGGGCCCGGCGGCCAGGGCTGGGCTGCAGCCGGACGACGTCATCGTCCGGCTGGCCGACCAGCCGATCGACAACTCGTACTCGCTGATCGACGCCGTCCGGTCGCTCCCGCCCGGATCACGAGTCGGGGTCAGCTTCGTCCGGCAGGGCGGCCTGATGCAGACGTCGATCCTTCTCGGCTCGGCCAAGTCATAGCGAGTCCGGCAAGCCGGGCGCCGACGGGATTCTGCTCACCGGGGGTCACGGGCTAGGCTGGGAGAGCGGGCCGCGGCCCGCCTGCCCGACCTACTCGCGGAGCCTGCCGGTGCTTCTTGACCTGAACTTCACCAAGCTGCTGGTGCTTGCAGTGATCGCGCTGATCATCTTCGGGCCAGAGCGGCTTCCGGCGATGGCCGCTCAGGCCGGGCGTGCTCTCCGCGAGGTGCGCAAGCTGCTCGACGGGGCGAAGTCGGAACTGCAGGAGAACCTCCCGCCGGAGTTCAGCCAGTTCGACATCACCGACCTCAACCCCAAGACCTTCGTGCGCAAGCACCTGATCGACGAGATCAGCGGTGACGGCGTGCTGATGAACGCGTTCAGCGACGTCCGCAACGCGGCGACCGACGCGATCAAGGGCAGTAACGGCACGAGCGGCGGGACTGGCTCAGCGCTGTCAGCGGTCAATCTCTCGCCGGGTGAGCAACCGCCGTTTGACTCTGAGGCCACCTAGACGGGTCAGCTCAGGCGAGGCCACCTCAGCCGCGACAGGAGGGTCGGCCTCGGCCGACCCGGCGACTCCCGGCTGACTCGCGAGCTCCCGGCTGACCCGCAGGCTCCCGGCCGGCAGGCCTGCGGGCTAGTCAGACCGGCGTAAGTCCGAGCTGCCGGCCGGCCAGGCTGCGGCTGCGGCCGGCCAGTTCTTCGGCGATCTTGCGGAGCTGCTGCGCAGCCGGTGCGTCCGGGTCCGACAGCACCAGTGGCAGGCCAGCATCCCCGGCTTCGCGGAGCCTGGTGTCGATCGGGACCTCGCCGAGTAGCGGGACCGGGGCGCCTGTCAGCCGGGTGAGCGTCTCGGCCACAGCCACCCCGCCGCCGGATCCGAAGACGTCCACCCGCTCCCCGCAGTGCGGGCACGGCAGGTAAGACATGTTCTCGATCACGCCCACAACATGCTGGTGCAGCTGCGCGGCGAGCGTGCCGGCGCGCTCTGCTACCTCGGACGAGGCCAGCTGCGGCGTGGTGACGACGATCAGCTCGCTGCCCGGCACCAGGTGCGCGGTAGAGATCGCCACATCGCCGGTGCCTGGCGGCAGATCGAGCAGCAGGACGTCCAGGTCGCCCCAGTACACGTCCGCCAGGAACTGCTGGAGCAGCCGGTGCAGAATCGGCCCGCGCATGGGCAGCGGCTCGTTGCCGCGCTTCAGCATGCCGCTGGAAATAGCCCGCACTCCGTGGACCGTAGGCGGCATGATCATCTGCTCGACCTGCGTCGGCCGGTCGGTCACGCCGAGCATCCGCGGCACCGAGTGCCCATAGATGTCGGCGTCGAGCAGTCCGACCTTCTGGCCGAGCGCGGCGAGCGCGACCGCCAGGTTGACCGTCACCGAGGACTTGCCTACGCCGCCTTTGCCGCTCGCAACGGCGTAAACCTTGGTCAGCGATCCCGGCTGGGCGAACGGGATCTCCTTCTCCGGCTGGCCGCCACGCAGCGTGGTCTGCAGTTCGCGCCGCTGCTCCTCGCTCATGACGTCGAGCTCGACCCGGACCGCCGTGACCCCCGCAAGCTTGCCGACCGCGGCGGTGACATCCCTCGTGATCGTGTCGCGCAGCGGGCAGCCAGACACCGTCAGCCAGACGGCGACGTGCACCACGCCGCCGGGCGTGACCTCGATACTTTTCACCATCCCCAGCTCGGTGATGGGGCGATGGATCTCGGGGTCGTTCACGGTCGTCAGGGCGCTTGCCACCTGCTCGGGTGTCGGCAGCACGACGCTCGAAGCCGCTGGTGGTGAGTCGGTCGGCATGGTCCCATGCTACGGCCGAGCAATCCATGCCATATCACCGAACGCAGGTCTTGCCGCGGACCAGCCAACGGCTGAGTGCCGGAAGAACCTCGTTCCCGCGGTAAGGGTTGCGGTCTCGACGCGTATGCTCGGGCGACGTGGCGGCGCGTGCATACCGGCCGAGGCGGACGACGCTTGCAGTGCCGGGCAGCAACCCCCGATTCGTGGCTAAGGCCCGCGAACTGGCCGTCGACGAGGTGTTTCTTGACCTCGAGGACGCAGTGGCCGCCGCGGAGAAGGAGCGCAGTCGCGCGCTGGTGGCGGCGGCGTTGCGCGACGGTGGCTGGGGCAGCAAGATCAGGGCAGTACGGGTCAACGACGTGCGTACGGGCTGGGCATACCGTGACATCATCGACGTGGTCGAGCAGGCCGGGCAGTGGCTGGACTCGGTCATCCTGCCCAAGGTGACCGGGCCGCTGGACGTCGGCTGGCTGGACCTGCTGCTGAGCCAGGTCGAGCAAGCTACTGGCCTGGAACCGGGGCGGATCGCCATCGAGGCGCAGATCGAGGACGCGGCGGGCCTGGCCAGCGTGGATGCGATCGCGGGGGCGTCACCGCGGCTGGAAGCGCTGATCTTCGGTCCGGCCGATTTCATGGCGAGCATGGGCATGCGATCCCTGACTGTGGGCGCCCCGCCGCCGGGCTACGCAGGCGGTGACGCGTTTCACTACGCCCACCTGCGGATCCTGACCGCCGCTCGGGCCACCGGGCTGCAGGCCATCGACGGCCCGTTCGCGGCCATCGCGGACGTCGCCGGCCTCGGCGCGAGCGCCGCCAGTTCGGCGGCGCTCGGCTTCGACGGCAAGTGGGTGCTGCATCCCGGCCAGGTCGAGGCCGTGAACGCGGCGTTCTCGCCCGCCCAGGACGTCTACGACCGCGCTGAGCTGATCATCGAGGCGTACGAGTACTACACCGGCGTGCAGCGACGCGGTGCCGCCATGCTGGACGGAGAGATGATCGACGAGGCGTCGCGCAAGCTCGCGCTCGTCACGGCCGCGCGCGGTCGCGCCGCCGGGCTGGTGAGGACGCAGCGGTTCGAGCCGCCCCGCTAGTTCGAGCCGCCCCGCTAGTTCGAGCCGCCCGCTGGGGTTCGAGCCGTCCTCGCCAGTCCTCGGCTGCCAATCGGGCGGGCCGATTCTCCGACTCACAGCCGGAACTCGCGAGGACGGCCGGCACCGCTCTTGCGCCATTAAGGTGTAGTTCGCGGCCGAGGCTAGTTGCGGTGGCGGCTGGCTGCAGAGGCGGGAGTGACCGGGTGGACGAGGTCCGATGGGCAGTAGCTGGGCTCGACATCGGCGGGACCACGATCAACGCGACCGTGCTGGACTCGGCGGGCCGGTTCCTGGTCGAGGAGATGGCCGAGAGCCCGAGCTTCGTCCGGGAGGGACCGGACAAGACGATCGAGGCGATGGCTCGCGCGCTCGATGACGTACTCGACCTAGTCGGGCTGCCGCGCAGCGACATCCGCGCCGTCGGTCTGGATACCCCAGGGCCCGTCAGCGCGGATGGCGTGCTGTCCTCGCGGGGATCCACGAACTTCGCCAACCCGGAGTGGTACGGCTTTGACGTCCGGCATGCCCTGGAGCTCCGGGTCGGGCTGCCGGTCGTGTTCAATAACGACGCCAACGCGGCCGCGCTGTACGCCCACCACGCGCACTTCGGCGACACTGCGGGCCAGCGCTCCTCGGTATCGGTGATCGTTGGTACTGGACTTGGCGGTGGCGTCGTCGAGGCTGGACAGGTTATCCGCGGTGCATCGGGTATGGCCGGCGAACTCGGCCACATCTGGATCCCGATGGACGGCCTGCTCGGCCCGGAGCAGCCTGTGCCGGTCTGCAACTGCGGCTTGCCCGCCGACGCCGAGAGCGTCGCGTCGCTGACCGGCATCGAGAAGAACCTGCTGCCCTACTGGCTGACCCAGTTTCCCGGTCATGAGCTCGCCGCGCAGCCGGCGCACGTAGCCGCGAAGCTCGTCCGCGGCTACGGGGAAGCCGGCGACCCGCTGGCGCTGAAGGTGTTCGAGCAGCAGGCGATTGCGATCGGCCGGCTGCTCACCATCGCGGCCAATTTCACCGACCCGGACGTGTACCTGCTGGGCGGCGGCGTGGTGGAGGCTGCCCCGCACTTCCGGGACTGGTTCCTCGACCGGGTGCGCGAGCATACCGAATTGCGCGTCGAGCAGGCACAGGCCTCATCGATCGCGCTCGTGCCCGACCTCGACATGGCCGGCGCTCGCGGCTCCGCCATCGCCGCGCGCGCGACGGTCTTGGCGGCCGCGGCCGGCCGGCGCTGATCGGCGCCCGAAAAGAATCAGGCGGTCCAAGCGCGCAGCGTCGCGAGCAGGCCGCGGGTCACCTCGCCGCGTTCGTCCATCGCTGCGGCCTCGGCCTCGCTGATCCACCGGACGTCGGCGGCGTCATCTCCCGCCGCAGGGATCGCGGCCGTACCGGGGGCCAGGCTGGCGCGGTAGTCGCGGATGTCCACGATGGCACCCGCGAGGCCCGGCAGTTCGGCGGTGCCGAGCATCGGGCCGCAGGTCACCGTCAGCCCCGTTTCCTCCCTGACCTCGCGGACTACGGCTTCCTCGGCGGTCTCGCCTGGCTCGATCCGGCCGCCGGGGATCGACCACAGGCCGCGGCCGGGATCATGTCCGCGCAAGATCATGAGCAGCCGTCCCTCGTCGTCCCTGATCACCGCGCCGACGCAGGGGATGCGCCGCGAAGATGCCGCGGCGTCGGTCGGCTCAGCTGCCCCGCCGACCGGTTCGGGCACGCCGTTCCTCGTCACCGCGTCATCAGCACCAGCTCGGGCCATGGCAGCGATTTTGCTATTGCCCCAGCCAGAGTCAACCCAATCCCATGCGACGGGCCGCCTGCCGGAACCGGACAGAACGGGGCGAGTCGTGTCAGTCAGCTGACGATGGTCCATTACTGGCTGGTAGACCTTTGACGCAACGAGGCTAGGGGATAACGCTAAGTGAGATGAGACCTGCACTCAGTTGTCCGCGCTGCGACTTTGAGGTGCGCGAGCCGAGCGTATGGTCAAGCGCCTATCACTGCGACCAGCACGGCGAGGTGCTTCCGCTGCGCTCGGGGCTGAGCGTGTCGCGGGACGGACTCGAGGCGGTGCTGCAGGGTGCCAGGGTGCCCGTCTGGGTGCCGTGGCCCCTGCCGCAGGGCTGGGTCGTGACCGGCTTTGCCGGCGCGGGGGACGAGCGAACCGGCATCCGCGGCTGCACGGTCGCCCTATCGGGGCCGAACCCGGTGGGCGGCCCGGCCGAGATGCTGCTCGTTTCCGAGGAGCCAGGGGTAGGCCTCGGGGCCAGGTTTGCCGGCCTCGACGGACCCGATCCTGGCGCCCAGTTCGCGATCGGACCGTCCGCGGCAGTGGTCGAGTACAGCAATCACGAGTTCCCGCTATGGAACGTCGAGACCAGCGAGCGGGCCGCCTTCGCGGGGGAGGTGGGCGGGAACTGGCTCTGGCTGGTGCTGGCGCCCCAGACGGCTGGCCTGCTCACGATCGAGCCCCTGGAGCTGCGGGACCTGCGCGATCCGGGCCAGGACCTGGACCTGCCGTTCGGCGCCCGGTCGCCGCTCCTTCCGGGCTAGTCTCGGCACGTGCTGCGCGCCGATCTGCACAGCCATAGCAGCGTTTCTGACGGCACAGAGCCGCCCGCTGCGGTGGTCAGCCGCGCCGCGGCGGCCGGCCTGGACGTCATCGCGCTGACCGATCACGACACGGTGGCCGGGCATCGCGCCGCAGGGCGCGCACTGCCGCCGGGGATGACACTGCTGCCAGGCGCAGAGCTGTCATGCCGGATCGAGGGTCACAGCGTGCACTTGCTCGCCTATCTGTTTGACCCGGAGAACGACGCGCTAGCCGGTGAGCTGGCTGAGATCAGGGAAAGCCGGCTGTTTCGCGCCAGGGCCATGGTCGACAAGCTGACTGCGCTGGGCGTACCGGTGACCTGGGAGCAGGTCAGTGAGATCGCCGGCGGCGGCGTGGTGGGCCGGCCACACATCGCCAGGGCGTTGATCGACGCCGGGGTGGTCGCGAGCCTCGATGAGGCGTTCACGCCAGACTGGCTCGGCCCTGGCGGCCGCGCGTATGTGTCCAGGTACGCGCTCGATCCGGTCCGTGCCATCAGGCTGGTCAAGGCGGCAGGCGGGGTCACAGTGCTCGCGCACCCGCGCGGTCGCGGTCGTGGCTGGCAGGTGCCGAGCGACGTGATCAGTGACCTGAGCCGGGCTGGCCTGACCGGAATCGAGGTGAATCACCCCCAGCACGATGAGCGGGAACGAGGCCGGCTTGGCGAACTCGCGCACGCACTAGGGCTGATAGCGTCGGGCGGCAGCGACGATCACGGAGCCCTGACTGGGTTCCGTATCGGCTCGGAGGTGGCGCCCGACGGCAGCTACGAGGCGCTGATCGAGCACGCAACCGGAGCCCGGCCGGTCACCGGGATCGAGGGAAGGTAGCGGCAGTGATGAGCACTCCAGCCGGCGCCCGGATCGACCTGGTGGCCGGGGGACCGGCCAACGCCTGGATTATCGGCGACGACGATGAGGTCATCGTCATTGATCCGGGAACGGCCGGGCCCGTATTCGACGCTGTCGGAGAGCGCGAGATCCTGGCGGTGATCTGCACCCACGGCCACCACGGTCATGTGGCGGGGGCGCGTGCGGTCGCCGAGCGGGACGAGGCGCCGGTAGCACTGCACCCGCTTGACCGGTCGGCGTGGCGCGAGGTGCACTCCGACGATCCCGACATCGAGATGGAAGACGACGGCCGGTTCGAGGTCGCCGGGGTAACCCTGGAGGTCGTGCACGCGCCCGGCCACAGCCGTGGCTCGGTCCTGCTCTACTGCGAGGATCTGGACGCCGCCTTCACCGGGGATGTGGTCTCCGAACAGGGTCCAGTGGCCCACGCCGGCAGCTTCCCCAATTGGGGCAGGCAACTGGACGCGATCGGCGCCCACGTGCTGACCCTGCCGTCACAGACCAGGTTGCTGCCGGGGCATGGCGACGAACTCACGGTGGCGATCGCGGACAAGAACTTTAGTTCCTGGTACTCAGCTGGCCCGGGTCTGGGCGACGCGGGCGAAGCCTAGGGGCCGGACGGCGCGCCCGCTGGCGACTGTCGGTGGCGGGCGCGAGCATGGGCAGATGGAGCAGCTCAGCCTCGAGGGCATGCCACGGCGGCTGTACGCCTGCACGCCTACCAGGCTGGGCACCTGGCTCGACTGCCCGCGTCGGTACCGCATGACCTATCTGGACCGGCCCGCGCCGGCCAAGGGCCCGCCGTGGGCGCACAACAGCCTCGGCGCCAGCGTGCACAACGCGCTGGCGGGGTGGTGGCGGCTCCGGCGTCAGGACCGGAGCGTGGAGTCCGCGGGTGATCTGCTCGAGCAGGGCTGGCTATCGGACGGCTTCGCCGACCCGGGCCAGTCCCTTGCGTACCGGCAGCGCTGTCGTCAGCTCGTCGAGCGGTATGCCGCCGGGCTCGATCCGGCCGTCGAGCCGGTCGGGGTGGAGCGTACCGTCGCGACGCGCACCGAGCTCATTGCCGTGTCGGGCCGGATCGACCGACTGGATGACCGGCGGGCGGGCCGCGACCGCCAGGGCGGGCAGCCGTCTGGTGATCTCGTGGTCGTCGACTACAAGACCGGACGGCACAAGCCGACGGTCGATGACGCGCGCTCATCGCTGGCGCTCGCGCTCTACGCGCTGGCTGCTGGGCGGGTGCTACGGCGCCCGTGCCGCCGGGTCGAGCTGCACCACGTGCCGACGGGCAGCGTGGCCGCGTGGGAGCACACACCGGAGTCGCTGGACCGGCAGCTACGCCGGGCCGAGCTGATCGCCGCGGAGTGCGCCGCCGCGGACGAGCGGTATCTCGCGGCGGGGGTCGGCGGTTCCGCGGCCGGTTCTTCAGCTGGCGGTTCCCCGGTCGGCAATTCACCGGCCGTCGGTTCCCCGGCGGGCGGTTCCCCGGTCGGCACTTCAGCAACCTGCGACGCGTTCCCGCCACGGCCTGGACCCGGCTGTGGCTGGTGCGACTTCCGAGCGTTGTGTCCCGAAGGCAGGTCCGCATCCCCGCACCGTCGGCCCTGGGACGGTCTCGATCCCGCGGACGACGGCGACCGGCCCGACGTGTTAGCGACAGCGGCCTACGGCCGGTGATCAGCTCGCGCGGGCCGTTCGGCCACCGTCGGCTTCGTGGTGACGGCGCCCGCAGGTGTGCACGGTGGGCCGGCGACCCTCCGCCTGGTTCCAGAACTGCGTCAGCGCAGCGGCAGTGGTGACGGGTGCCTCGATGGCCGGAGCATGCGCCGCGCCAGGGATGCAGGTTCGCTCGGCGCCGAGTTCGCGGGCCATCTGGTCCTGCTCGGCGGGGGGCCAGGCATCGTCGTTCTCGCCGTAGACCACCGCGACGGGGAGCCCAGCCTCGGCCACGTCAGCGAGCTCTGCGGTGCGGTCTGGGCACTCGAGCAGATATCTGGCGAGCACGATGTAGCTGATCGGGCAGGTTCGCAGGGTTCGCTCGCGCAGGAACGCGATGATGTGCTCGTCAATACCGTCCGCCCGCGCCTGCGGTTCGTGCTCTTCGCGCCAGGTCAGTCGCACCAGCTCAGCCAGCCGGTCCACGTCGTCTGGCCCGGTACCAGTCGGATCGAACCTGGCCAGCGTCGCGCTCAGAGCTGCCGCGCGCTCTCCGGCGATGCTGCCCGGCCCAGAGCCGAGCAGCGTGAGCGACAGCAACGCCGACGGGCGCGCCAGCGCCGCTTCGCGCGCGATGAGGCCGCCCAGCGAGTGTCCGACGAGGTGTACGGCTCCCGCTTCACCGGCTACCGCGGCGGCCATAGCCAGCACGTCGGCGGCGAGGGCCACCGGGGCATAGCCGGCTCGGTCCGGCGCGTGCGGGCTCTGGTAATGGCCGCGGAGGTCGACGGCTACCACCGTGCGGCCCGCTGCGGCGAGCGGCTCGAGCACCGGGAGGAAGTTCTCCTTGCTGCCGGTGTAGCCGTGGATGAGCAGCGCAGGGCTGCGATGCGCGACGCCCCTGGCGGGCTGAGCCTCCAGCATCGCGAACCTTCCGCGCGCGGTGGTCAGCCAGTCGGTCCGCACGCGCTCGGGCAACTGCAACGACCTGAGAGTGCTCACGGGGTGGCAGCCTACCGACAATTGCCTGGAAGATAACAGGCCAATAACAGAGCATTCGCTGAGATTGCTCAGTGCAGCACCTCAGCGGCCGGGTCGGTCAGTTGCTCGGGTGCTTTCTGCCGACCGTGAGTCTGCCGGCCGTGAGCCTGCCGGCCGTGAGTCTGCCGGCTGTGAGCCTGCCGGCTGCGAGTCTGCCGGCGGTGAGCCTGCCGGCTGTGAGCCTGCCGGCGGTGGGGCTGCCCGGGCCGTAAGCCGACGGGGTTACTCGGTCGATTACTCGATCGGCTGGCCCGGTGCGCTCCCGGTCCTGGTCGAGCGCCGTCGGCGCGAGCGTCGCCGGGCGGGTGCGGCGGCGTCGCCGGTCACGCTGGCGGTCCCGTCCGAAGCGGTGCCGCCGCGGGCGGTGCCG
>JASHOE010000304.1 GCA_030041275.1 Streptosporangiaceae bacterium | reverse complement strand
AGCCGGCGCCTGCATCATCTGGCCCGCCATGCCGAGGCCAGCGCCGAGGAACATGGGAGTCACCGCGCCACCACCCTGCGCCATGCCCTGGCCCGCACCCTGCAGCGCCTCGGCTTGCGCGGCCTGCAGGAACCCGCCGGCCAGCCGGCTGTAGGCGGTGTCCCCCGCGAGCTTCTTCAGCCGTGCGTTGTCGTCGTCGTCGAGGTTGACGTCGACGTTGCCCAGCCGCGTCAGGCTGATGCCGTAGTCGCCGAGTTCGTTGTTGGCTGCCAGGAGCGACTGGGACTCGATCTCCGGGCTGTGCATGGACAGGCCGAGGATGGGCCACGCGCCGGACATGAGCTGCGTGGTCACTGTCGTGCGAGTGACCTTCAGCAGCTGCTGAGTGACCCAGTTGGTGACCGCCTGGTTGTCGGTGACATCGACAGTGCCGACCAGGTTGAGGATGAGCTTGGTGGGATCGTTGACTCGCAGTGAGTACTCGCCGAAGGTGCGCAGCGTGACGATCAGGCCCGTCTGCGGATCCTGCACCTCGTCCAGCCGCCCGCCGAACCGGTTGTTCGGAAACTCCCTGGTCCCCACGAAGAAAATCTCCGCCCGGAAGGCGTTTCCGGCCGAGGCCCAGTCAACGAACATGCCGAGGAACGGCAGCTCTTTCGCGTCCAGAGTGTGCTGACCAGGCACGAGTACGCCCATGACCTGGCCCTGGCTCATGAACACGGCAACCTGGTCCGGCTCGACGATGGCCCGCGCGAACTTGCGGATGTTGTGATCCGGCCACTTGAAGACGATCTGGCCCTTGGCCGAGTCAGGCGCAGCGATGAACTCGCGGCGAGCCTCGTTCAGAAGTCCCATGGAACCCGCTCCCCTGTGCACAGAATGTGACGCACGCTGCCCGCCCTCGTCACGCTTACCGGGATCATACGTCCGGCTAGGCCGATTGCGACCCCAACCGCGCGCACCATGGCGGCGTCGCGGGAGGGCACGGCCAGGCAAACGCTTGCTGAAATTCGCCGCAAGACGGCTGCCAGCCCGTGTTGAACCGGCGTCATACTGGCAATAGACAGAATTCAAGCGAAACCGGATTCTAGGCAGGCGGAACGAGTAGCGGACCGTCACCGAGTCCTCACCGGAGGTGAGACGTGGGCATCGGCGGGGCGCTGGCAGAAGCGCGCAGCGAGGCCGGACTGACCGTGGACCAGGTGAGCGAGCGCACCCGCATCAGGGCGACGATTATCCGCGCCATCGAGTGCGACGACTACGCAGCGTGCGGCGGCGATTTTTACGCCCGCGGGCACATCCGGGCCATCGCCCGGGTGGTTGGCACCGACCCGGCCCCGTTGATCGAGGAGTACGACGTCGCCCACTCCCCGCCCGCGCCGGCCGAGCCGACTGCGCACCGTACTAGCAGCCCGTGGCTGCACACGCTGGACCGCGGTCCGGCTCGCGTCAGCCCGGCGGCCGCCAACGGTGCCGCTGCGCCCGCCGAGACCGCCGTCAACGGACACGGGAGCAACGGCTGGGCACGGCCCGGCGGAATCACCGCGGCCGAAGCATTCCGGCCCGCGATGCCACTAGAGCTGCAGGGCACGAAGCGGCTTCCGGTAGGACGCATCGTCCTCATCCTCATCGTGCTGGCCGCCATCGCTGTCATCGCGTACCTGGTCTCGGCGGGCGGCACGGCGCAGGCACCCGCCAGCTCGCATCGCCCGCCAGCGCTCCGATCCCAGCACAGCGCGGCGGCGGCGCCCAGGAATCCCCCGACAACCTCAGCGCCGAATCCGGCACCGACGCAGCTGCCGATTGCTAGCGCGGTGGCGTTCGGACCGGGCGGCCCGAGTCAGGGCGACAACCCGTCGCAAGCAGCGCTCGCGGTCGACGGTAGCGAGAGCACCGCGTGGCACACCGACTGGTACGCGTCGGCGACCTTAAATGGCCAGCCAGGCACGGGCCTGCTAGTGGATATGGGCACGAGCGTGACGGTCTCCGCTGCGCAGATCCTGCTCGGGCCGGCGGCGGGGGGCACCGTGCAGTTGCGGGCCGGCAACAGCCCTTCGCTCGCCGAGCTGCCGGTGGTAGCCCAGGCCCCCAACCCGGGCGGGACGTTGACGCTGCGGGCCAGCGCGCCGGTCACGGCGCGCTATGTGCTCATCTGGTTCACGCAGCTGCCGCCCGACGGCGCAGGTACTTACCAGGCTGACATCTACAACGTCAGCGTCTCCGGTACCGGATAGCGGCGATGCCGACCTGGGGCACCGCCAGCGCAGCCGCCGGCGTGATCGCCATGGTGCTCCTCACAGCGGTGGTCGTGCTCGGCATCCTGGTTGACCGCCGGGTCCGGCTGCCCGGGCTGCCACGATTCGTCGGCCTCAGCCTGCACCGCTACACATCCCTGCTCGCCCTCGCCTTCCTCGCCCTGCACATCGTGACCGCGCTGGTCGGCCCTTATGCGCGCGTCGGAATGCTCGGCGCGCTGGTGCCGTTGGTGTCCGGTTATTCGCGCGGCTGGATCGCAGCTGGTGTTATCGCCTCGGATCTGGTTGTGGCGCTGGTGGTCACCAGCCTGCTGCGGCGGTACCTCGGCTACCGGGGCTGGCGCAGCGTGCACTGGTGCGCCTACGCCTGCTGGCCCGTCGCGCTCGCGCACAGCCTTGGCACTGGGACGGGCATGCGCTCGGGCCGGCTGCTCGATCTGGCAGTAGCCTGCGCGGCGCTCGCCGTCGGCGCGGCAGGCTGGCGTGGCGTCAGCGCACTGCGGCGGCACGGGCAGCCCGCGCCACCGGCCCCAAGCGGACTTGTTCGCCCGCCGCTGTCGCGACCCGGCCGGCCTGGCCTGACGACGAGCCGGCTGCAGGTCGACCCGACGGCGTGCACCGGCTACGGCCTGTGCGCTGAGCTGCTGCCCGAGCTCGTCGCCCTCGACAACTGGGGCTATCCGCTGCTGGCGGACCAGCCGGTGCCCGCGAGCCTGCTGAGCCGCGCCAGGCGCACGGTCACCGACTGCCCCGCGCTCGCACTCCGGCTTACTGAAGCCGACTCGGCCCGCTCGCCGGTACCGCACGGACCGGCGGCGCGCTGACTCAACCAGCCCGGCTAGCATGCGGCCTATGCGCTTCGCGATCTCAATTCCGCAGTTCTACGCTGACGGTGAATTCGATCCGGTTGCGTTTCGGAACTACTTTGCCGGCGTGGAGCACCTGCCGTACGAAAGCGCGTGGGCGCACGAGTCAGTGCTGAGCAGCACGCCGCAGCTCGCGCCGATCGAGACAATGACGTACGCCGCCGCGTGCACGCAGCGGCTGCGGCTCGGCTGCGCGGTCTTCGTTTCTACCCTGCACAGCCCCGTGCACCTTGCCAGGAGCCTGGCGACGCTCGACCAGTTGAGCGGCGGCCGCGTCGATGTCGGCATCGGCACTGGCGGCGAGCAGCAGCAGTTCGCCGCGTTCGGCATCAGCAGGCACCGCTACGCCGCGCGATTTGCCGAGGGCCTGGCGGTGATGAAGGCGCTGTGGACGCGGCAGCGGGTGTCGTTTGACGGTGAGTTCTGGCGGCTGGCAGACGCAGCGATGGAGCCGAAGCCGGTTCAGCGGCCGCACCCGCCGGTGTGGATCGGCGCGGTGGCTGACAGCGCGCTGCGGCGGGCGGCGCGGCTCGGCGACGGCTTCTTTGGGTCTGGCGGCTCGACAATCGACCGGTTCGCCCAGCAGGTCCAGGTCGTGCGCGGTGCCCTGACCGAGGCCGGGCGCGATCCCAGCAGCTACCCGATTGCCAAGCGGCTCTACATCGGCGTGGACGACAACGCCGATCGCGCGCGGGACCGGATGCGCGACGCCATGACGCAGATGTACGGCAGGCCCGTCCCTGGCATCGATGCGGCGGCGGTGGCCGGCACCCCCGCCGAGTGCGCCGAAGCGGTCGCGCGGACCGCGGCGGCTGGAGCGGACCTGATCCTGTTCACGACCCGGTATGAACACGGCGAGCAGGCCGCCCGCCTCGCCGACGAGGTTATTCCGCGGCTGAGCTGAGCCTGCGATGGGCGTCAGGCCGCAGCGACGACCGACATCACGGCGAGCACGAAGGTAACGATCGCGAGCGCGCCATGGCTGAGCGGCACAAGCGGACGCAAGCTCAGGCCGACCGAGCGGACGGGCGGCTCCACCAGGTTGCGTTCGAGTAGCTCGTCGACGAGGCGCTGACTCAGCACCTCATCCTCCAGCGCGCGCCTGACCACGTGCTCGGGTAGCACGCCTGGTGCCGGGTGGCGCGCGCCGGTAACGAGCGTTGCATCCCTGGCATCGCCTGGCTTGCGGTCTCGATGGCGCGGCGCCGGATAGGGCGTCCAGATGGCTACCGTGGAAATGCCGAGGCCGATCGCCGGCGCCATCAACGCGATCGCGAGCAAGCCGACCGGCTCCGCGCCGGTCGCCACGAAGATGATCCAGCACAGCATGCCCGCGGCGTTCAGGCCAGCGTGCCCGACAAGCACCGGCAGCGACATCACCTCGGGCCGGGCGGGCCGCTGACGGGCGGCCCGCGCGCCCCCGCTAGCCAGCCAGCCGCGCGCCATGAACAGGCCGATGGCCTCGGTGCTCAGCCAGGTGGCCAACGTGGCGGTGTCTAGCGCATGGCCTGTCAGCATCGCTGCGGCCTGCCTTCCTGGCGGTCAGCGCGGCACCAGCGCAGCCAGCCCGTCCAGGCTGACGCAGTTCTGCTCGCCGCGCTGCAACACCACGATAAGCACAGCGCCGCAATTGCGACAGCGTACGACGGTCCCAGGCGCGCGCAGGTAGACCACCGTCTCCGCTATCGGCCCGGTCGCGCCGCAGGCGGCACACGTACCGATGGCGGTGGTCATCTCGGTGCCGAAGACGTCATGCAGCAGGCCACCGATCGCGTTGCCGTCGAGTGCCCAGTCGGCGTCGGCGTCGGTGCCGCCGGACTGCGCCAATTAGCTCACCCCCGTCCCGCCGTAACGCTCGGTCCTGACCCGGTGGGCCGGGTACCCGAGTTCGACCAGGCCGCTGGCCACCGTCTCGACGAACGGCGTCGGTCCGCACACGTAGGCCAGCGGCTCCGTGCTGCCTGGCCAGGCCACCTCGGCCAGCAGGGCCGGCCCGACCCGGTCGGCGTGCCCGGCCCAGCCGGGCGACTGCTGCCTGGTCAGGGTGTAGATGATCTCGACGCCGCTGGCCGCGCCCTCGAGCTCGGCGCGATAGATCACGTCGGGCAGCGACCGTGCCGAGTAGAGCAGCCGGACCGGCACGGTGCTGCCGATGCTGTGCCTGTGGCGCAACATCGACCGGAAGGGCACGACGCCCGAGCCGCCCGCGACCAGCAGCAACGCCGCCGCGGGATCGTTGCCAGGCCAGATGAAGTAGCCGCCAATCGGGCCGCGGATCTCGATCTGGTCGCCGGGCCTGAGCTCTTCGGTGAGGTACGGCGACACCTCGCCATCGTCGAGGCGCTCCACGGTGATGGCGACTGGCTCGCCTGGCGCGGAGGCGATGGAATACGACCGCTCCGCGACATAGCCGTCGTCCGCTGTCAGTCGGACATCAAGGTGCTGGCCCGCCTGGTGGCCGGGCCAGTCGTCGAGGCCGAGGGCGATGGTGCGCACGGACGCAGTCTCGGCGGTGACGGTGGTCACTGTCGCGACCTGCCAGGTCAGTCGCCCGCGTACCGCTGTTCCCGCCATGGGTCCCCGTAATTGTGGTAACCGTACCGCTCCCAGAAGCCCGGCTCGTCCGCGGCGAGCAGGTCCAGGCCACGTACCCACTTGGCGCTCTTCCAGAAGTACAGGTGCGGTACCAGCAGCCTGGCCGGGCCGCCATGCTCAGGAGGTAGCGGCTTGCCGTCGTACTCGAACGCTAGCCATGCCCGGCCGTTGGTGACGTCGGCCAGCGGCAGGTTCGTCGTGTAGCCGCCGTCGCAGAACGCCAGGACGAACCTGGAGTCTTCGGCCACCTGGCTCAGCAGCGTGTCGATTGAGACGCCCCGCCACGAAGTATCTAGTTTTGACCAGCGCGTCACGCAGTGCACATCGACGGTGACCTGCTCCGATGGCAGGTCCATCAGCTCAGCCCAGGTCCAGGCCTGGTCGGTGCTGCCGGCCCCGCGAACCGAGAAGGTCCAGTTGTCAAGGCCGGTGTGCGGTGTTGGGCCAGCCGACAGCACGGGGAAGTCCGCGGTGACATACTGACCTGGCGGAATCCTGGCGGCATCGACCGCGGACTCGCGGCGGCGGCCGTGAAAGCCGCGTGACACCGGGCTCATACCGCCATCATCCCGCATCGGTCAGCATGGCCATCAGCCTGGTGACCGTTGCCCAGTTCCGGGCGGTACCGGCAGCCGCCACAGGCCCGGACATCAGCCGGGCGGCGAGTTCGCTGCGGCCGAACCCGTCCGGGGTATGCAGGTAGAGCGTGCGGCCGACGAGCTTTGCCTCGTCCGCGCTGCCCTTCGCCCGCGCGGCGCGCACCGCCTCGGCAATCCGCGCCCGGTCGTCAGCGCTCGGGTTGGCGTTCTGGAACACCGCGTGCAGGAACTTGCCGTTCGTCTCCGCCGGGAAGGGGTTGTCCGCTATGGCCCTGGCGAGCTCGGCGGCCGAGATCACCACGACGGCCGGGCGGACGTCCAGTCGCTCGGCAGTGCGCCGCTCTAGCGCCCGCGCGTGGCCAGCGGAGTTGTCGGCTTCACCGGTGAACAGCAGATTGCCGCTCTGGATGTAGGTGGCGACTTCGGTGTAGCCGAGCTCGGCAGCGATCTGCCGTAGGTCGGCCATGGCGACCTTGTTCCGGCCGCCGACATTGATTCCGCGCAGCAGCGCCACGTATCTCGGCACGGCGGCAGACTAGCCGCCAGCTGCCGCGATCGCGTCCCTGATCAGTTCCTCGAGGTGCTCCAGTGGCACCTTGCCATCGACGCGCTGGCCATTCACGTAGAACTTCGGGGTCTGGTTGACGCCGTTGCGCAGTCCTTCCTGCACATCGTCGTTGATCTTCCTGGCGTACCGCTGGTCGGTGATGTCCGCCCGGAACCGAGGGATGTCCAGGCCAATCTTTTGTGCGTAGTCGACCAGCGCGTCGGTGTCCAGTCGTGCGTACGGCTGGAGCAACTGCTCGTACATCTGCCAGAATTTGCCCTGCGCGGCCGCCGCCTCAGCGGCTTCGGCCGCCTGCTCAGCGTGCGGGTGTACCTGCTGGATGGGAAAGTTGCGGAACACGAAGCGGATCTTGGCCGGGTACTCGTCGAGCATCCGGTGCACGTCCCGGAATGCCCCGCGGCAATACGGGCACTCGTAGTCGCCGTATTCCACCACGGTCACCGGCGCGTCACCGGGTCCGCGAGCGTGGTCGTCAGCCGTAACGACTGGCGTGCTGAACTCTTCCACATGCCCTCCGAAATGTGCGCTCAGCCGTGGGTCGCGACCAGCGCGGTCACGACGGTCAGCGTGATCGACAGGCCGGCGGCGAGGCCATGGAGCCCGAGCAACCGCGGCGGGAACGTCCAGGAGCCGCTCAGCCCGCGGCCCGCCGCCTCCCGGTTGCGCACGAACCAGCTGGCACCGAGCAGCAGCGTCGCCACCAAGATCGCGAACGCGATCCAGGCGAAGGGCCGGTAGTGCACGAGCGTGAACATGAGCCAGCATGCCACGCCGGTGATCGCGAGCGCCGGATGGCTGAATTCAAGCAGCGGGTGCTCCCCTGGCGGCGTGGCCACCCGGACGTGCGGACCTGGCGGCGGCTTACCCTCCGAGGTGAGCGGCACCGCGCCGATCCTGACGAGCACGCTCGTGCTGGCGGCCACCTCCTCGGCCGGCGCCTCGGCTGGCGCCTCGTCGCCGGTCGCGCCTCGGAGCGTGCTGCCAGATCGGAGCAAGGTCACGCCCAGCGCCGCAGTGGCGATCCAGAGGACCAGCGCCGCGATGGCCAAAGCCCGTTCCCTCCGCCGTGCCGGACCCGTGACCGGCGTCAACAGGCTAGCGGACGGCGGTTACCCGAGCGGCAGTGCCCGCCGCCGGCGCCGGGCAGTGCCGCCGACGCGGGGCGGCCGCGGCCAGCCAGTCGCAACCGTTTGCAAGCCATTACTCTGGCTAACGGCTCCGCCCCATTGTCGGGCGTCCTGACGTGGATCATAATTTTCACTTGCCGGTCATCCGCAGGTCGCTTTATTTGGCTTACATCGGATTGCGGATAAGCGATCTTTGCTTGGTGTCGCGTTCCGGGCGGTCTGGCTCGGCAGAACGGCTCCATGCTGGTCGTAGTGCCTGCCCCTTCGGCGTTAGGAGACCTTGCGTGACGATTGAGGTGAGTCGGCGTCAGCTGCTGGCGTCGGCGGGCGGGATGGTTTTAGCGTCGTACGCCTTGCCGTCCAGCCTGCGGAAGATTCTCGACGGCGCGCCCCCAGCGCGCCTCAGCTCGGCGGGCGGCAGCCCGCCCATCTCCGAGATCAAGCACATCGTTGTGCTGATGCAGGAGAACCGATCCTTCGACCACTACTTCGGTGCCATGCCGGGGGTGCGGGGCTTCAACGACCCCAGCGCCATCACGCTCAGCACCGGGAAGTCAGTCTTCTACCAGCCGATCCCGTCGACGTCGGGCGCGGCCATCAGCGGGGGCTACAACCCGGACGGGTACCTGCTGCCGTTCCACGCCGACACGCACAGCACCAGCGCGCAGATGCTGCCGTCCAACAGCCACAGCTGGGGCCCACAGCACTCGTCTTATGACAACGGCGCCATGGACGGCTTCGTGACCGCGCACCTCGAGGCGGACGGCATCGCGGGCGAGTACTCGATGGCGTACTTCACCCGCGACGACCTCCCGTTCCACTGGGCGCTCGCGGATGCCTTCACGATCTGCGATGGCTACCACTGCTCGGTGCTAGGACCGACCTGGCCGAACAGGCTGTACCTGATGACCGGCCAGATCGACCCCGCGGGCACGAACGGCGGCCCGATCTACGGCAATGAGGTACCGACCGAGGGCTACTCGTGGCAGACCTACCCGGAACTGCTGACCAAGGCCGGCGTGTCCTGGAAGGTCTACCAGGAGATCGATAACTACGGCATGAACGTGCTTGAGTACTTCGATCAGTACCAGAACGCGCCGGTGAGCTCGCCGCTGTACCAGAACGCGATGCGCTTCTATCAGCCTGGCCAGTTCGAGTACGACGCGGCGCACGATCGACTGCCGACTGTGTCGTACATCATCCCCACGTCGTACCAGTCAGAGCACCCCGACTTCATGCCAGCGGCTGGCGCCGACTACATCAGGAGCAAGGTCGAGGCGATCGCGTCGAACCCGGATGTGTTCGCCAAGACGGTCTTCATCCTCATCTATGACGAGAACGACGGGTACTTCGACCACGTCGTCCCACCCACTGCACCAGCCGACACGCCCGGCGAGTTCATCACCGCATCGGCGTCGACTGAGAGCTCCGCGCCTGGCCCCATTGGCCTCGGCTTCCGAGTGCCGTGCGTCATCATCTCGCCCTGGACGGTGGGCGGCTTCGTCTGCCACGACACCTTCGACCACACCTCGGTAACCCGGCTAATCCAGCGGGTGACCGGCGTGGCGAACCCCAACATCACCGCCTGGCGGAAGCAGACGGTGGGCGACTTCACCAGCGCGCTCGGCACCGTCCCGAACGGGCGTGTCCCGCGGCTGCCGGCCACCGCTGCGGAACTAGAGGCCGCGGAGAGCGAGGTCGTCCAGTTCCAGCTGCCGCCCTACCCCGGCGTCAACCAGACTTTCCCGGTCGTGCCGCCTGGGTCCAAGCCCGTTCGCTCCGCATCGGCTCGCTCAGTAGTGGGGGTGTGACACTCATGTCGCTACCCGAAAATCTCGGCCCGCGTCGCGCCTGGGCGGGCCGCCGCGCGCTCATCGCGGCTTCTGCTGCGGTCATCGTCGCGGGCGGTGCCGCGGCCGCGCTCGTCGTCACGACGAGCCACGGTTCCTCCGTTCACCACGATGCCGCGAAGACCGGCAGGCTGGCCGCCGCTGCCTGCACCGGCCCGGCGGGCGCCGCCTACGTAGCGCTCCCCGGCTATCAGGCGTTCGACGCTGTCGACACCTCCGACTGCAACGTCGTCCAGCAGTACAACGTGGGCGACACGCAGGTACCCGGTGATCCGGGGGACTTCAACTATGACTCCACGGAGGAGGGCGTGGCGATGTACGGAGACACGCTGTACTTCGCCGACACCGGTAACGACACCGTCGCTGTGATGGACGCCGCGACGCTGGATCCGGACAACTACGCCAACCCGACCGAGACGCTCATCCACGTGGGCTTCAACCCCGGCGACCTGGCCGTGACCCCTGACGGCAGTCAGGTGTGGGTGGCCGATACCGGTCCGCAGTCCGGCTCGCCCTCACTGGGCGGGATCAGCGTGATCGCGACCGCCACCGACGCGGTGACGGCCACAATCCCCCTCCAGACCGACCCCAGAGAGATCGCGTTCTCGCCGTCGGGGGCCAGGGCGTACGTGACCAGCGGCGCAGGCCTGCTGGTGATCAACACCACCACTCGCCAGGTGGTCGCCTTCATTAACGGTCTCGGCGACCCGCAGGGCGTCGCGGTCGCACCAGACGGCAAGACGGTTTATGTGACCGACACTGTCCAGGGTTCGGTGAAGGTCATCAGCGCCGCAACCAACACGGTCAAGGGCACCATCAAGGTCGGCCAGATGCCGTGGCAGCTCGCGGTCTCGTCCGACGGCAGCACGATCTACGTGGCCGATGGCGACTCCAACGCAATCTCGGTCATCGCGTCGGCGTCTGACAAAGTGACGAACACCATTCCCGATGCAGGCGGCCCGGTCAGTCTGGCCCTGACGCCGGACGGCTCGGAGCTATGGGTCGGCGGCCTGACCTCCGCCGTCATCACTGTGTTCGAGACCGGCACCGACACGCTGGTCGGCAGCGTTAACGCCGGCTACGAGAACAAGCCGAATTTCGGCGATGGTGATGAGCCGACCGCCATCGTCATGACCACGACGCCAACGCCAGGCAGCTAGTCACGACGGACGCAAGGCCAGGCCAGCTCCTCACAGGAGCGGCCTGGCCTTTCGCTTTTCGGCAACGCTCTGGACGTGAGGTGTAATCTTGTAATTACGCTGTTGGTAAGGACGGCAGGTAGGGGTGCTCGGATGACCGCAGAACCACTCGACGCGTACTCGCAGGTCGTGGCCGGGGTAGCCGCCGAGCTCACGCCCCGGGTTGCCAGCCTGCGGGTGCCGCACTCCGGCGGCGGGATGCGCGGCGAGGGCCTGGGTTCCGCCGTGATTTACACGCCCGATGGCTTCCTGCTCACGAACGCGCACGTAGTCGGGCGGGCCGATCATGGCAACGCGGTGTTCTCCGACGGCGCTAGCGCCGCCTTCCGGGTGGTCGGGTCCGACCCGCTGTCGGACCTCGCGGTCGTGCGTGTCGACAGTTCCACGCCTCAGCCCGCCGCGCTCGGTGAGGCGGATGATCTCGTGGTGGGCCAGCTTGTCGTCGCGGTTGGCAGCCCGCTCGGCCTCACGGGCTCGGTCACCGCGGGGGTCGTGAGTGCCCTCGGCCGGTCGCTCCCCACCCGGGCGGGCACGAGCAGCCGGGTCGTGGAAGACGTCATCCAGACCGATGCTGCCCTGAACCCTGGCAACTCGGGCGGCGCGCTGGCCGACGCCAGGGCACGGGTCGTCGGCATCAATACCGCGGTAGCCGGCGTCGGGCTGGGCCTCGCGGTGCCGATCAACGCGACGACCCGCAAGATCATCGCGACACTCATGCGCGACGGCCGGGTCCGCCGCGCCTACCTGGGAGTTGTTAGCGTCCCGTTCCCGCTGCCTGAGGCGCTGCGGGCGCGATTCGGCCGGTCCACCGGGTTGCGCGTTGCCGAGGTAGTGTCGGGCGGGCCGGCCGAGCGAGCCGGGCTGCGAGCTGGCGACCTGCTGGTGACGGCTGGCGGCGCGCCGGTGACCAGAGCCCAGGATCTGCAAAAGCTGATGTTCAGCGAGGCGATCGGCCGACCGCTCGCGATCACCGTTCTGCGCAACGGCGCGCTGGTCGACGTCATCGCCGAGCCAACCCAGATGGTCGCCGCGTAGCTCCTCGCCAGCGCGATCACACGTTGGACGCGACGGAGCCGCCGTCGACCTGGTACACAGCGCCGGTGATGTAGGACGCGTGCGTGGACGCGAGGAAGGCGACCAGGCTGCCGAGCTCGGCCGGCTCACCCAGCCGGCCCGCAGGGATCGCCGAGCCGATCGCGGCGAGGGTCTGCTCCAGCTCCGGGCCGGAGACGCCGCCCAGGGACGCGAGAATCCGATCGGTGCGAAACGCGCCAGGCAGTACGAGGTTGATGGTGATCCCGTCCTTCGCGAGGCCAGGCATGAGCGCCTTCATCAGCCCGGCAATGCCCGGCCTGATCCCGTTGGACAGGTCGATGCCGCCGACCGGCTGCTTCACCGACGTTGACTGGATACCGATGATCCGGCCCCAGTGGCGCTCCCGCATGACTGGCGTGACGGCGCGCACGAAGCGCACGAAGCCGAGCGCGACGAGCTCGAACGCGGCCACCCAGTCGTCGTCGCTGAAGTCGGCGAAGGCTCCTCGCGGCGGCCCGCCGGAGTTGGCCACCAGCACGTCCACACCACCGAAGCGCTGAACCGTCGCCGCCACCACGGCATCGACGCCCGCCGCCGAGGCCAGGTCGGCCGGCACGGCGAGCACCTCCGCCGCCCCGAAGGCGCTGCGGATCTCGGCCGCCGTCGCCTCGAGATCAGCTTCGTGGCGTGCACACACCGTGATGCGAGCGCCCTCCGCGGCGAGCGCCAGCGCACAGGCCTTGCCGAGGCCCTTACTCGACGCCGCGACGATGGCAGTCTTGCCAGCCAGGCCCAGATCCATCCGCTACTCCCCGGCGGGCGGGACGGAGCCGACCGTGGTGCCGTCGGCAGCTCGCCGCCGAGCTGGTTCGCGGCCAGCCGGCTGCCTCGCCCGAGCCCGCGCGGCCATCGCCGGAATGGGCTGCGCCGACGCCTTCCCCGCGGTGAGCTTGACCGCCGTGCCATGGTGGGCGATTTCCATCGGGTCGCCGTCCACCAGCAGGTAACGGGCCGAGTCGCGCTTGACCTCCACCCGAAGCCGGCGGCCCTGCAGGACGATGGTGAAGGCGAGCCGGGCCAGGCCATCAGGCAGCCGGGGCGTGAACCGCACCGCGCCTGACTCGTAGCGCGCTCCGGCGAAGCCGGCCAGCAACGCCACGTAGGTGCCGGCCAGCGAGGCGATATGTACGCCGTCTCTGGTGTTGTGCTCGAGGTCGTCCAAGTCCATCAGGGCCGCCTCGCCGAGGTAGTCGAGTGCCAGGTCGAGCTCGCCCACTTCGGCGGCCATGACCGCCTGGGTCCCGGCTGACAGCGACGAATCGCGCACCGTCAGCGCCTCGTAGTAGTCGAAGTTCCGCGCCTTCTGCTCGGCGGTGAACGCATCGCTCGCATGGTGCATCGCCAGCACCAGGTCCGCTTGCTTGACGACCTGCTTGCGGTAAAGGTCGAAGTACGGATAGTGCAGCAGCAGCGGATAGTGGTCGGGCGGGGTGCCGGCGAAATCCCAGACCTGGTGCCCGGTGAACCCGGCTGCCTGGGGGTGCACACCGAGCACCTCGTCGTAGGGGATGTACATGGCGGTTGCCCCGTCCCGCCAGGCCGCTGCCTCTTCGGAGTCAACGCCGAGCTCGCGCGCCCGGTCCGGGTACTGCTCGGCCACCCTCGCCGCGGTCAGCAGGTTGAGCTGGGCCATCAGGTTCGTGTAGACGTTGTCGTCGGCGATCGCGCTGTACTCGTCGGGGCCGGTGACGCCGTCGATGTGGAACCGGCCGTCGCCGTCGTGGTGCCCGAGCGATCGCCAGAGCCGAGCGGTTTGCACCAGAATATCCATACCAGGACCACGTTCGAAGTCGGTATCCATGGTGGCGGCGACATAGCGGATAACCGCGTGGGCGATATCGGCGTTCACGTGGAACGCCGCGGTGCCGGCGGGCCAGTAGCCGGAACACTCCTGGCCAGCGATGGTCCGCCACGGGAACGCCGCGCCCGCAAGGCCCAGCTCTTGCGCGCGCTGCATGGCGATGGGCAGCGTGCGCTGCCGCCAGCGCAGCGCGCTCGCCGCAGCGTCGGGCGCAGTGAGGGTGAGCAGCGGCAGCACGAACGCCTCGGTGTCCCAGAACGCGTGCCCGTCGTAGCCAGGGCCGGTGAGGCCCTTGGCCGGGATCGGCCGGTCCTCACCGCGCGCGCTGGCCTGCAGCACATGGAACAGCGAGAACCGGACCGCCTGCTGGATTTCCGCGTCCCCGTCGACCTCGACGTCCGCGTGGTCCCAGAAGTCGGCGAGATAGTCGCGCTGGGCCGCTACGAGGCCGTCCCAGCCGGCCTGGCGGGCAGAGCTCAGGGCCGCCCACACCTGATCCCTGACCGCTTCAAGCGACCGCGTGCTCGACCAGCCGTAGGCGACGAACTTCACCAGCCGCAGCCGCTGACCCGGCTGCAGCGTTGTCGCGGCGGTCACCAAGCCGGCGTCCTCGGCTACCCGCACGTCGGTGCGAAGCCCGCCGGGCCCGTCGACCAAATGGTCCATCGCCGCGCCGACCCGCAGCCCGCTGTGCTGCGTCCGATGCACGAGCACCACGACGTTCGGTTCGCCGTCGTGGTACTCGCTCGCGAGGGGGTGATCCAGCGTCGCCGCGCCGCGCGGGTCACCGTCGGCGGCCGGTAGCTGCTCATTCGCCAGAAGTTCCGATTGGACGGTCACCTGCACGGCCTGATCCACCGACTCGACCTCATAGCTGACTGCCGCGACGGCACGGTGCGCGAACGAGACCAGCCGCTGCGAGGTCACCCGTACCGACTCAGTGTTCGGCGACACCCACTCGGCCCGGCGGGTCAGAATTCCGGACCGGAAATCCAGCGCCCGCTCGTGCGACCGGAGGCTGCCGTACCGTACGTCGAACGGCTCGTCGTTGACGAACAGCCGGATCAGCTTGCCGTTGGTGACGTTGATGACAGTCTGTGTGGTCGTGGGCCGACCGTAAGAGGCCTCCCCTGCGGGCAGCGGCCGGTCCTCATAGACCCCGTTGAGATAGCTACCAGGCAGCCCGTGCGGCTCGCCCTCGTCGAGCACTCCGCGCCACCCGAAATGGCCGTTGGCAAGCGCGAAGACCGACTCGGTCTGCGCCAGCGTGTCGAGGTTCAGTCCACTCTCCCTGAGCCCCCACGGGTCCAGGCTGAACTCAGGTTGCTTGATCAGAGCAGCTCCTCCAGATCCTTCACGACGACGCTGGCCCCGTGCTCGCGCAGCGCGTCGGCCTGCCCCACCCGGTCCACCCCGACGACGAAGCCGAACTGGCCGGCCCGGCCGGCCTCGACGCCCGCCAGCGCGTCCTCAAATACCGCGCATGCGTCTGGCGCGATGCCAACCGCCCGGGCTCCGGCCAGGTAAGAGTCCGGGGCAGGCTTGCCGCGCAGGTGCTCGGCCGCCGCGACGATTCCGTCAATGATCTCTTCGAACATGTCCAGAAGACCAGCGGCGGTGAGCACGTCCCTGGTGTTGGCGCTCGAGGACACGACGGCCAGGCGCAGGCCGGCCTTGCGCGCGGCCTGCACATAGCCGACCGAGCCGGGATAGGCCCGAATGCCGTCGGTACGCATCCGCCGCAGCAGGATCTCGTTCTTGGCGTTGGACAGGCCGTGGATGGTCTGCGTGCCCGGCGGGTCGTCTTTCTGGCCGGCTGGGAGGTGGATGCCGCGAGATGCCAGGAACGACTCCGTTCCCTCCTCGCGGGGCTTGCCGTCTACGTAGTCGTCATAATCGCGGACCGGATCAAACGGCACGAACTTCTCGCCCGTTTGCTGTGCGCGGGCCCGCAGGAAGCCGTCGAACATCTCCTTCCAGGCGGCGTCGTGCACCGTGGCTGTCTGTGTCAGCACGCCGTCCAGGTCGAACAGGCAGCCGCGGATGCTGTCCGGTAGTCCGAGCACGCCCCCACCCTACGAGGAGTCCAAATCTTTGCCGGCCTTGGCCAAGCCATCTCGCCAGGCGGAAGGCTGACCTTGCTACCCCGTGAACACGGCTCTAACATCGGCACACCTTGCCCGCGGGAAGGCGGGTTCTTTGCCGTCCCCACATGAAGTGGAAGACAGGTGCCAATGTACGGATTGCTTTCGAAGACGCGAGTCATCGTTGCAGTAATAGCGGCAACGGGCATCGCCACGCTTGCTGGGTGCGGCAGCAGCACCCCCTCCAAGACCTCTGGCTCATCCAGCACTGCCGTCAAGACGTCGGACTGCGGTACCAAGCCAGGGGTGAAGGCGACCGGGACGCCGATTGCGCTCGGCAGCATCGTCACTGATCAGTCTGGTACGTCCTTTACCGACATCGCTGACATGGCAAACGCATACTTCACCTGCGTCAACGACAATGGCGGCATCAACGGTCACCCGATCAAGTACTACATCGAGACCGAGCAGACCAACCCGGCACAGATCGCTGCCGACGCCAAGCAGCTTGTGCAGACCGATCACGTCCTCGGCATTGTCGGCAACACGAGCATCATCGAGTGCTCGGTCGACTCGAGCTACTGGGCGTCGCTCGGCTACTACGTCATCGCCTCCGGCATCGCGCCGGAGTGCTATGGCACGCCGAACACCGCGGACGTGAACATGGGGCCGCGGTATAGCTCCGATGGCGCGGTGCAATATGCGCTCACCAAGGGCGTCAACAAGATCGTGTTCGACCAGTCGAACGTGCCAGGCACGCAGTACATCGCGGCCGGCCCGTCGGCGCTGGCGGCGAACTCGAAGGTGCCGATCGTCCAGCTGACCGAGAACGTGCCGATCACGAACGCGGACTCGGTTGCCATCAAGGAAGTCGACGACGCGGGCCCGGACGGCGCGGTGATCCTCAACTTCACCCCGCCTGACGCGCTGGTGATCCTGCAGGCCGCGCAGAAGCTTGGCATCGTCGACCACGTGAAGCTGTGGGGCTGCTCGACGCCGTGCAACACCGACTTCCTCGCGCAGTCGCTGGGTGCGGCGTGGAACAGCAAGCTCTATGTCAACGCCGAACTGACACCACCCGACTCGACGAACACGACGACGATGAAGCTGTACAAGGACATTCTGGCGCAGTACGGCAGCACCGGTCCGGACAAGGTGACCGGCGGTATCGGCAGCTTCAGCCAGATGGGCTTCACCGAAGCCGAGATCGCGGTCCATGCGCTGGAGGGCATCAAGGGTTCCTACACGGTGGCGAGCGTCAACGCCGCGTTCAAGGGCGTGAAGGACTTCGACACCGGGATGCTGTGCCAGCAGTGGACCTACGGCAGCTACTCGACCCACATCGCCAACAACGAGGACTACACGGTCACGCCAGACAACGGGAAGATGGTCACCGCCCAGGGGTGCACGCAGATCTCGGCGGTGGATCCGCAGATCGCTGCGTACCGGCACCAGGCCGGCGTGGCGCCGCTCGACCCGACGTCGAACTCATGAGCCCGAACCGGTGATGCGATCAGAGTTCTCGAGGTAACTACCCGATGCCGAGCTGGCAGGACTTCCAGCCGTTCATCGTGACCGGTCTCGCCCTCGGGGGGGTCTATGCCCTCTCGGGGGTGGGCCTGGTCGTCCTCTACCAGGCCACCGGCGTGGTGTACCTGGCATTCGGCGCGGTCGGCGCGATGGGCGCGCTCATCACCTGGTCGCTGATCAGTGTGGGTGTGCCGCACTGGCTCGCCTGGCTGGTCTGCCTTGCCTTCAGCGGCGCGCTGACGCTCGCCTACGGTTACGTGTTCGGTCCGCTCCTGGCCCGCCGAACGCCACTGGTCAAAGCGACCACCACACTCGGGCTGCTGCTTATCCTGTACGGCGCGATGGACCTGCTGTGGACGACCAGCGGGGGCGAGGTTCGGTCGCTCACGCTGCCGACCGACTCCGGCGGTTTTTCCATCGCTCACATCCAGATCACGTGGACGCAGGTGATCGGCCTCGCGGTCGGTGTCGTGATCACGCTGGCGACCGCGGCGTTCCTGCGGTACACCAAGCTCGGTACCGCGATGCGGGCGATGGCCAACGACCGCGACATCACGGCCACTCTGGGCGTGCCGGTCCGCCGGGTCGAGGCGGCCGCGTGGCTCGGCTGCGGGGTGCTGGCCGGCATCGCCGGGTTGCTGCTTGCCGACATGGTCGCGCTGGACGCCACCACGCTGACGTTCCTGGTGATCTCGTCCCTCGCGGCAGCGCTGATCGCCCGGCTGCGCTCGGTCATCCTGACCTTCCTTGCCGCGCTGCTGGTCGGTCTCGTGCAGAACCTGCTCGTGCCGATCCCGTCGCTGACCAACTACAACAACATGGCGCCGTTCGTGCTCGCCGCGCTCGCGCTGCTGGCGCTGTCGCGTCGTCGCGTGATCGCGCTGTCTCGGGAGGAGGTCTAGTGCTCGACGTGGCGGGCCGCACGGCCAGCGGACGGGAGCCCCGACTGCTGCTCAGGCGGCCTGGTCCGCCGACGCTGATCCGGGCCGCCGTGGTGGTAGCTGTGCTGCTGTTCACGCTGCTCGCGCTGCCGCAACTGCTGAGCGCCTACTACGTCGACGCGATGACTCAGGTTGCCGTGTATGCCATGGTCGCGCTCGGCCTTGGCGTGCTGGTCGGCCGCGTCGGCCTGGTCTCGCTCGGCCAGGTTGCCGTGCTCGCGACCGGCGCCTGGTCCGCCGCCCGGCTGTTGTTCGGCACTGCCCAGCCCTTCCCGCTGGTGCTGCTCGAGGCCGGGTTGATCACGATGATCCTCGGCACGGTGCTGCTGTTGCCCGCGCTGCGGCTACGCGGCCTGTACCTCGCCCTGATCACCCTCATGCTCGCGGGCGCCGTGACGGTCGTGCTCGCGACGCTGAACTTCCCGAATGGCGGGCACGGCTTCACCGGCTACAACGGCAACCAGGTGCACATCCCGCCGATCCGCCGGCCGAGCATCGCGATCTCCGACGCGGCCTACTTCCGGTACGCGGTGATCGTCGCCGCGGTCATGTTCGCGCTCGTCGCGATCCACATCAGGACACGTCCCGGCCGCGCCTGGGCGGCTATCAGGCAGAGCGAGCCTGCCGCGCTGGCCGCGGGGATCAACACGACGCTGTACAAGCTGTGGGCCGTGGCGCTGGCGTCATTTGTCACCGGGGTCGCGGGTGGCGTGATGGCGGGTGCGGTGCACTACCTGTACTCGATCGACTTCCCGGCCTACACGTCGATCACGATCCTCGCGGTGGTCCTGATGGGCGGCGCCTACAACCTCTGGGGCGCGGTCGTGGCCGGACTGCTCATGGAGCTGCTTCCCGCCCTGCTGCAAAACTGGGGCGTCTCGAACGACTGGCTCACGATCCTGTTCGGCATCGGCGTCGTGCAGGTCCTGACAACCGCCCCGCGCGGCCTCGCCGACCAGTTCCCCAAGGATATGGCGCGGCTGGGCCGTCTGCTGTGGCGAGTCGTCCGCCGTCCCCGCGCCATCCCGGCGGCCACGATCAGCGAGGGTGAGGCGCCATGATCGAGGTCGAGGATCTCACCGTGCGGTTTGGCGGCGTCACGTCGCTGAACCGGATGAGCGTCGGCTTCGAGTCGGGCACGTGCGGGCTGATCGGCCCCAACGGAGCCGGGAAAACGACGTTCTTCAACGTGCTCAGTGGATTCGTGCGGCCGGCCGGCGGGTCGATCCGCGCGTTCGGCGACGACCTGCTGTCCATCGTCCACTACCGGCGAGCGCGCTGGGGCCTGCGCCGAACCTTCCAGACGGAGCAGGCGATCGAGGAACTGTCGGTCTACGAGAACGTGGCACTCGTGCATGAGCACGCCGGCCAGTCCGGGCGATCGCGGCGTGCCGATGTGCTGGACGCGATCTCGTTTGTCGGGCTGAACATCGATCCGGCGGCGAAGGTTGGCACCCTCGGCGCCGGTCAGCGTCGGCTGGTGGAAGTCGCGAGAGCCGTCGTCGGCCGGCCGAGGCTGGTGCTGCTTGACGAGCCGGCGGCGGGCCTGCCGGACGCCGAAACCAGCGGCCTGGCCGAGGTCATCCGGCAGATCCCGGCGCGCACCGGCGCGCTGACGGTCCTGGTCGACCACGACATGAGCCTGGTGTCCGCGTGCTGCGAGACGACTGCCGTGCTGGACTTCGGGGTGCTCATCGCGTCCGGCCCTACCGCCCAGGTGCTGCGGGACGAGCGCGTCATGCGTGCGTACCTCGGAACGGCGGAGGTGGCGTGAGCGAGCCGGTGGGCGGGAACGGGGTGCTGGAGCTGCGCGGTCTCACGGTGGCGCGCGGCGGTCGGACCGTAGTCAGGGACGTTTCGCTGGACATCCCGGCCGCCGATGTGACCGCGCTGCTCGGACCCAACGGCGCTGGCAAGTCGACCCTGGTGCTGGCCGTTGGCGGCGTGCTGCGGCCGCTCGCGGGCTCGGTGCGGAAGGACGGCCGCGACCTGGCCCGACAGCGCCCCGACCTGATCCGGCGTGCGGGCGTGGCGATCGTGCCCGAGGGCCGCCGCCTGCTACCCGACCTGACCGTCGAGGACAACATCAAGGTCGCGGCGTACTCGCTGTCGACGGAGGCGGCTAAGTCCGGGCGTGGCCGGGTGCTCGAGTTGTTCCCCGAGCTATCCCGACGGCTGTCCGCGCCGGCCCGCGCGCTCTCAGGCGGCGAGCAACAGATGCTCGTGCTCGCGCAGGCGCTGATCTCCTCCCCGCGGTACCTGCTGATCGACGAGCTGTCGCTGGGTCTGGCCCCGGTGGTCATCAACCGGCTCGTGCCGACCATCCGCGCGGTCGCGGCGGACGGCATCGGGGTGCTGTTGATCGAGCAGTTCGCTGCCTTGGCGCTCGGCCTCGCGACGCGGGCCTACATCCTGGAGGGCGGGCAGATCCGGTTCTCGGGCGCCGCCAGCGAGCTGCGCGACAAGCCCGATCTGCTGCGCTCCGCCTACCTGCTGCGCGGGAGCGAGGAGACGCCAGCCGTCGAGTGATCGCCATGATCTCTACGCCTGTGCTGGCACACAACGCAGTAGTTCTGCCGTCAGGCGGCAAGGACAGGCTTCGGGCAGCGCTTCTGCGGTAGCCTGCAGATCAGGGAAAGGCAGAGTCCCGCGGCATTTGTGGTCTAACACAGGTCAGCAAGGCGACGACGGTCTAGGGATATGGCAAAGGTGGACGCCCCGCACGTGGCGCGCCAGCCTGCCGTCATGCTGGACGAGCGGGCCGTGCAACGCGAGAACGCGCTGCTGCGCGAGCTGGTAACCGTCTACCAGCACCTGACCGGCCTCACCCTGCAGGACGCGGACGTGTCCACCGTGCTGCAGCTGCTCGCTAGCCGCACGGCTGCAACAGTCGCCGTGGTCAGCCGCGGCCTCGAAGTCCTGGCCGCGGCCGGGCCGGACCGGACTGGCGACGAGGTAGCCGCGACGGTCAGGGACTACGTCGCCGCGAGGCGCCTCGGCACGGTGCTGAATAGCACGGCGCAGACCCGCAGGTCGCTGCGGCTGCCTGACAGCGCCGAGTCGGCCGGCGTCATCGTGGCACCCATCCTCGTGGGCGACGATGTACCGGCCTACCTGCTGACCTTCAGCAAGGCGGGCGCCGACGGCGGCGACATGAGCCTGCTGGTGACCGAGCACGCGGCGACCATCTGCGGGGTCATCCTCGGTCGCGAGCGAGTCATCGCGGCGGCCGCCAGGCAGGTGCGAGACGACCTGGTGGAGGGGCTGCTGCTCGGGGCCAGCCACGGCAACGGAGAGGTCGGCCGGTGGGCCCGCCACCTCGGCTATGACGCCAGCCGCGAGCACCGCATCCTGGCCGTCGCCATTGAGGCGACCGGGTCCGCGGGCGCCTCCGGCAGCGCCGCCGCGTTGTGGAAGCGGGTCGCGGCCGCGATCGACCACTTCTTTGCGTCAAGGATGCCCGGCGCGATCATCGCCATCCGCGAGGGCGAGGTGGTGATCGTGGTGCCCGACCCCGATGGGCCCGCCGGTTCGTCCGCGCGCGTCGGCGCCGCGTCCCTTCGAGTCAGCACGGCAGGGGTTTCCGGCGGCTCGCCCCGAGGCAGCACCGCACCCGGCATAGAGGCAGTCCGGCTCAGCGCGGCCTGCCTGGCCCGGATGCGGGACCTGTTCCCGGAGGCCGTGGTCACCATCGGCATCGGCCGGTCGTGCCGCGACCCGGAGGAGATCGCCCGTTCCTATGGCCAGGCCCGGCGGACGATCGACGCTGTCGTCCGGCTCGGACGGCAGGGGCAGGCGGTTGCCTTCGAGGATCTCGGCATCCACCGGCTGCTGCTTCAGGTCCCGGACCTGGCCGAGCTGAAGTCATTCGCGACCGAGATACTGGGCGAACTGGACCGGCAGGATCCGCAGCGCGGCGCCGAGCTGCTGGCGACGCTGGCCTGCTATTTCCGCGAGAACAACAGCCCGCAGCGGACGGCGCAGAGCCTGCACGTGCACCCCAACACCGTCGCCTACCGAATCAGGCGGGTCCAGGAGATCACCGGCCTGCGCCTCGACACCTACCGCGACCGGCTGATGGCCCAGGTCGCGATCGAGATCGTGGCCGCCACCGAAGGCGGGATGGACGTGCTGCACGGACCGGAACGGGTGCCACGATGACCGCCGCCGACCCGCCGACGCCCCGTGACCTGCTCACCGCGCTGCACGAGCGCGTCCTGATCTGCGACGGCGCGATGGGGACCATGCTGCACGCGGCGGGCAACTCGCTCGATCGCGCGCTGACCGAGCTCAACCTGTCCAACCCCGGCCTGGTGAGCACCATCCACGAGAGCTACCTCAGCGCGGGCGCCGACGTCATCCTCACCAACACCTTCGGGGCCAGCCGGCTGCGGCTGGCCGAGCAGGGCTTCGGTGACCTGGTCGCGGAGATCAATCAGGCCGGGGCGCGGCTCGCGCGCCGAGCCAGGGACGCGGCGGGGCGGCCGGTGTTCGTGGCCGGCTCGGTGAGCCCGGCCGTTACCCCGAGCCTGCGCCGCCGGGTGGAGCGAGCGGTCCGGGTCGAGGCGCTGCGGGAGCAGATCGAGGTGCTCGACCGCAGCGGCGTCGACGCGATCGTCCTGGAGACGTTCGGGTACCTGGAGGAACTGGCCGAGGCGGTGGCGGTCGCCGCCGAGATCTCCGCGCTGCCCATCATCGCCCAGGCGACGTTCGCTGCCGACGGCCGCACGCTCGGTGGCGAGAGCCCGCGCGAGGTCGCCGAGGTGCTGAACGGGCTGCCGATCGCGGCGCTGGGCACCAACTGCACCCTGGGCCCGCAGGGCGCGCTCTCGGTCATCGAGGCGCTCGTGCCGCACACACACCTGCCAGTCAGCGCGCAGCCGAACGCGGGCCTGCCTCGCCGCGTCGACGGGCGCCGGTTCGAGTACAGCGCCGACGACGCCTACTTCGCCCGGTACGCGCGCCGTCTCGTCGAGGCCGGCGCCACGCTGGTCGGCGGGTGCTGCGGCACCACGCCGTCCCAGATCCAGGCCGCGGCCGCCGAGATAGGGAGCCTGGCGCCGGCGCAAGTCCGGCCGGCCGGGGACCGCGTGCAGCGGCGGTCCGAGACCCCGGTCACCCTGTCCCCCGGCGCCGGACTCAGCGGGCACCTGACCGCAGGCAGGTTTGCGGTTGCGGCCACGCTCGCCGCTCCGCTCGGCGGCACCGCCGACGAGGCGGCGGAACAGGCAGCCCGGCTGCGCGAGCGCGGGATCGAGACGTTCTTCCTCGCCTCGCGGCCAAGCCCGCGCGCGCAGCTGAGCTCTATCGACCTGGCCTTCCAGCTGCAGCAGCGGGTCGAGGTCGAAGCGATCGCCACGATGACGACCTGGGACAAGACGATCATGGCGCTGCAGGCGGACCTGCTCGGCGCGAGCGCGCTCGGCATCAGGAACATCGCCTGCGAGACCGGCAACCCCCCGCTGCTCGGCGACTATCCGAACGTCGACGGAATCTGGGACGTGGACTCGGTCGGGCTGGTCGAGCTCGTGGCCGGCCTGAACAAGGGCATCGACTGCAACGGCCTGCCGCTCGCAACCCGGACCGCCTTCCTGCCCGGCGCGCGGTTCAACCCCGGCGCCGCGGACCTCGACGCCGAGATCGCCCGCACGATCCGGAAGATCAGGGCCGGCGCGCGGTTCCTGGTCAGCCGACCCGTCCACGAGCTCGACGGGCTGCGGCGGGTGCTGGCCGGAATCGCCGGAACCGACGTCCCCGTGCTGGTCTCGATCGTGCCGCTGCGCAGTTTCGAGCAGGCAGACTATCTCAGCCACGAGGTGCCGGACGTGAGCATCCCGCACGCCGCGCTGCACGCGCTCGAGCAGGCCGGCCCTGGTGCGGCCCGGGTAGGCATCGACATGGCGGCTGCGCTGCTGGCCGAGGCCGGCCCGCTCGTCCAGGGCGCGGTCCTGGGGCTGCCGGCCGATGACCCCGCCGCCGTCGACGTGCTGCTGAGCGCCCTGCCCTAGCCGAGCTGCGCGCCGCTCCCGGCCGCTAGCCTGTCGACGATGCCAGCCACCGAGCGCCAGGCAATCTCGGTATCCGCGGACCGTTCG